>CAXTOE010000006.1:0-7200 GCA_964245685.1 uncultured Acetobacteraceae bacterium
GCCTACCCAGCGATCGCCATCCTCGCGGCCGCGGCGCTGCGACCGCCGGACGTTTGGCAGTGGCCGCGGCCGACCTGGGGGAAGCTGCTGCTCGGGTTCTACGGCGCGGTCTGGCTGCTGCTCGGTCTGGCGCTGGCCCTCGCCGGGCCCCTCCTGCTATGGCGGCTGCAGCGGGTGATCTCGCTACCGGCCTGCTTCGCCGCCGGCCTAGCGCTGGTGCTGCTGCCGGGTGCGGCGCTGCTCGTGGCGCTGCGCGAGCCGCGTCGCGCGCTGGCCTTCGCGTCGGCGGCGGCGCTGCTCACCTACCTGAGCCTGTTCTGGGCAGTGCTGCCGAACCTGCGCGCGATCTGGCTCAGCCCGCGCATCGCCGCCATGGTGGCGCAGGTGAAGCCGTGCCCGGACAGCGTGCTCGCCTCCGCCTCGTTCAGCGAGCCGAGCCTGGTGTTCCTGGTCGGACGCAACACCCGGCTGGTCGACGCCGCGTCGGCCGCCGACCTGCTGGCGCACGACCGGCGTTGCGGCATGGCCCTGGTGGGCAGCCACGACGAGACCGCGTTCCGGGTGCGCCTCGCCCATGACGGCGTCGCGGTGCAGGCGCTCGGCCGCCTGGACGGGATCAACTACTCGACCGGGCGACGGCTCGATCTCGGCCTGTTCCGGGCGGCGCCCAGGCAAGGGCTTCGCCCTTGACCCACTGGGGCCGGAGGCCCCAGACCCCGATTCGTGAGCAGGGGCCCCTTGCATCCCGTCAGGTCGGGCTGCTGACCGGGTCCTCCCAGCCGCGCATCCCCACCAGCAGCAGCGTGTGGCCGTCGGGATCGCGCATCGGCCCCTCGTCGTTGGTCATGCCGACGCTGCGCATCACCAGGCGCGTGGCGGCAACGTCGTTGGCGGCCACAGTGATCGCGGCCGCGGCGGCGGGGGCGCTGTAGCACAGCAGCTCCACATGCGGCGTCTCCTGCGAGGGTGACATGCCGACCACCTCCACCACCGTGCCGGTGGCGGCGTCCAGGCTGTCCTGTTGCGCGCCCTGGTTGGTGGTGTTCGAGGTGACCGACAGGCCGAGCGCGCCGTAGAACGCGGCACTGGCCGCGACGTCCGACACCACGATCGCGGAATGATCGATGCCGAGCGCGTAGCCCCCTGGCGCCGGCACGATGCCGTCCCAGGCGGCGGGGATCCCGCCGACCGGGAACTGCAGCAGCTCGAAGGGATGCAGCTCGGGATCGCGCAGCTTGATCGCGGTGACGCCGCCGGAGCTCGCCGGCAGGGTGACCGGACCGTTCAGGCTGATCGGGATCGGCGAGGCCTGCGCCTGCAGCTGCCGCAGAGCCGCGTTGATGTCGCTGACCACGATGGCGATGTGCTGGAACCACGGGTCGTAGCTGGTATGGGTGGCCGGATAGGGCGCACCGGGCTGGTCGAACTGCACCAGCTCGATCAGCTGCTGGCCGAGTGCGAGGGTGACGACCAGCGCCTCGCTGCCTTCCATGCCGTAGAGCGCCGCGTCCACCCGGGTGCGCGCGGTGCGCACGAAGCCGAGTCCGGTCTCGTAGAATGAGGCCAGCGTGTCGGCGTCGGCGCTGGTCAGGCTGATCCGTGCCAGTTCAAGGGTGGTTACGGCCACTGCACACCTCGGCGATTGAGAAAAATCGCGTATAGCGTGTCCCAAGCGCCGATAAACAGGCGGCTGCGGTAGCGGTCGCCGAAGGTCAGGTTGGCCACCGGGCGCGGCGTCAGGATCTTGCCGAGCAGCCTGCCGTCCGGCGCGATGCAGTGCACCCCGTCGGCGGCGCTGCTCCACAGGTTGCCGTCCTCGTCGACGCGGAAGCCGTCGCTGTTGCCGGGCTCGACCTTGTGGAAGACGTCGCCGCCGCTCAGGGACAGGCCGTCGGCCGACACGTCGAACACCCGCAGGTACTGCTTCGGGTTCGGCTTCGACTGGTCGCCGGTCTCGGCGATGTAGAGCCGCCGCTCGTCGGGCGAGAAGGCGAGGCCGTTGGGGCCGTCGAAATCGTGCGCCACGACGCTGAGCGCGCCGCTCTGCGGGTCGAGCCGATACACCGCCGGCGGCTGCTCGGAAGCCTGGCGTCCGCCCTCGTAGTCGTTGAGCAGGCCGTACAGCGGATCGGTGAACCAGATCGAGCCGTCCGAATGCACCACCACGTCGTTGGGCGCGTTCAGCCGCTTGCCGTCGTGATGCGTGGCCAGCCTCGTGATCGTGCCGTCCCACTCGGTGCGCGTCACGCAGCGGCCGCGATGCGAGCAGCTGATCAGCCGGCCCTGGCGGTCGCGCGTCTGGCCGTTGGCGTAGTCGGACGGCGCGCGCCAGACCGAGGCGCCGTCGGCCTCGCTCCAGCGCATGGTGCGGTTGTTCGGCAGGTCCTGGAACAGCAGGCAGTTCCAGTCCGCCATCCAGACCGGGCCCTCGATCCATCGCATGCCGGTCGCCAGCGTCTCGAGCCGGGCGTTGCCCAGGAGGTAGTGCGCGAACCGGTCGTCGCGGACGTCGAAGCCCTCCATTGCTGCCGCTCAGCGAAACCGGCAGGGACGGTTGACGGTCGGAGGTGCGGCGAACTGCACCACCATCAGCACCGCCGGCTGGTCGCCCACCGTGCCGGAGCGGTGGCCCTTGCGGCCGTCGCTCTCGCGCGTGTTCTGGTCCTCGCCGAACGAGATCTCGCCCGCGCCCAGCTCGATCCGGGTGCCGTCCATCGATTCGACGAACCAGCGACCCGAGAGCGGGATGATCCATTGCGGCGCCGGGTTCTCGTGCCACGTGCCCACCCAGCCGACCGGCTGCACCGTGACCATGACGTCCATCTCGCCGCTGGTCTTGCTGCCCTGCCATTGCGGCGCCGCGCCCGCACCCATCGCCTTCATCTGGAATTCGGTCAGCTCGCACCGCGTCTGGTGGCTGACCCCTTCCTCGTCGGTCCAGAGGTGCCAGTACGGGATGCGCGGCGGCTCGTCGGTCATGGGATGCTCTCCGGCTGCTGGATCGGGGATGCCGATGCGGGTCGGGTGGACGACACGGCCGCCCATCGGTTAGCGCCGCAGCCTTCTCGCCGGTTCCGGACACGCCGCGGCCCGGGAGGCGGAACAGATTGCCCGGCTTCGGCGTTGCGCAGACGTGCCCAGCGAGGAAGACCGGGATGAGCAGCGAGCGCTACGACGTGATCATCATCGGTTCCGGTCCCGGCGGCGGCGCGGTGGCCTGGAAGTTGGCCCAGACCGGCAAGCGCGTCCTGCTGATCGAGCGCGGCGACTATCTCCGCCGCGGGCGGGAGAACTGGGACAGCAAGACGGTGTTCGTCGACGCCGCCTACCAAGCCAAGGAGACCTGGTACAGCAGCAAGGGCGAGAGCTTCCATCCCGGGCTGCACTACTTCGTGGGCGGCAACAGCAAGGTCTACGGCTCGATCCTGTTCAGGCTGCGCGAGCGCGATTTCGGCGAGATCCGCCATCCGGACGGGATCGCCCCGGCGTGGCCGGTCGGCTACGACACGTTCGAGCCGTACTACCAGGCCGCCGAGGAGCTGTACGCGGTGCGCGGCCTGCGCGGCGAGGATCCGACCGAGCCGCCCAGCACCAAGCCCTACGCCTACCCGCCGGTGTCGCACGAGCCGCGCATCCAGCAGCTGTTCGACGGGCTCAAGCGCATCGGACACCACCCGTTCCACCTGCCGGTCGGCGTGCTGCTCGAGGAGCGCGACGGGGTGCCGCTGCCGCACTCGCCTTGCGTGCGCTGCGACGCCTTCGACGGCTACCCGTGCGCCACCAACGGCAAGGCGGACGCGCAGATCATGACGGTGGATCCGGCGTTGCGCGACCACGACAACCTGACGCTGATGACCCGCAGCTACGTCGAGAAGCTGCTCACCGATCCGGGCGGCCGCAGCGTCACCGGGGTGATGGTGCTGACCGACGCCGGCGAGCGGATCACGCTGTCGGCCGACATCGTCGTCGTCGCATGCGGCGCGCTGTCCTCGGCGCTGCTGCTGCTTCGCTCGGCCAACGACGCGCATCCAAACGGTCTCGCCAACGGCTCGGACCAGGTCGGCCGTAACTACATGCGGCACAACAATTCCACCATCATGGCGGTGTCGAAGACGCCCAACCCGACCAAGTTCCAGAAGACCCTCGGCCTCAACGATTTCTATTTCGGGTCCGACGACTGGGACTACCCGCTCGGCCACATCCAGATGGTCGGCAAGTCGGACGGCGTGCAGGTGCACGGCGAGGGCCTGCCGAAGTTCCTGCAGTGGCTGCCGGAGATGCCGTTCGACTACCTCGCCCGCCACTCGATCGATTTCTGGCTGACCTCGGAGGATCTCCCGCTGCCGCAGAACCGGATCCACTACAGGGACGGCAAGGTGTTCCTCGATTTCGAGGAGAGCAACATGGAGGGCCAGAAGCGGCTGAAGCACAAGCTGGAGCAGATGTGCAACCAGCTCGACATCCATCCGCACCTGTTCGAGCGTGCGCTCTATCTCGGCAAGGACGTGCCGCTCGGCGGCACCGCGCACCAGGCCGGCACGCTGCGGTTCGGCACCGATCCGACCAGCTCGGTGCTCGACGTCGACTGCAAGGCGCACGAGCTCGACAATCTCTACGTGACTGACGCCAGCTTCTTCCCCTCGATCGGCGCGGTGAACCCGACCCTGACCATCGTCGCCAACGCGCTGCGCGTCGCCGACACCATCGCCGCACGGCTGTAGCCGGTCCAGCTCCGGGGCATCACCCTGCAACCCGCAGGCGTCACGGCTGCGGCCCGTGGATCGTTGGGGCGTTGAGGTTCGCGTCGCGCGGCGGCGGTCGCGCGCATCGCGTGTTCCATCCGCTCTGCGGCGCGACGCCGGACACGTTGCTGCGGCTGCTGCTCAAGGGCGGCGTGGCGCCGCGGCGCGCGCACGTGGTCGCGATCGCGCTGGCCACCGCGCTGGTCCGGTTGCCGTTCACCCTCGGCGAGGCGGCACTCACCCGCTCGGGCGGCGACTATCCGGCGCCGATCTTCATCGTCGGACACTGGCGCAGCGGCACCACCCACCTCACCAACGTGCTGAGCCGATCCCCGGCGTTCGGCATCCTCTCGCCGATGGCGGTCGGGCTGCCCGCCGAGGCGCTGGGCCTGGCGCGGATCGCGGCACCCTTCGTCGAGCAGTTCTTCCCGCGCACCCGGCTGATCGACCATATCGCCTTGTCGCCCGACCTGCCGCAGGAGGACGAGCTGGCGATGGCCAACCTGTCGACCCTCTCCTGCAACCACGGCATCTATTTCCCGAGCCGGCTGATGCAGGAGTTCGACCGCGGCGTGTTCGGCGATGCGGTCGCCCGATCCGAGCAGCGGCGCTGGGGGCGCCGGCTCGAACGCTACGTGGCCAAGATGACCCGGGCCGCGGGCCGCCCGCTGCTGATCCGCAATCCGGCCAACAGCGCCCGCATCCCGGCGCTGCGCGCGATCTGGCCGGCGGCGCGCTTCATCCACATCCACCGTGATCCGGCGGACGTATACGCCTCCTCCGTCAGGATGTTCTCGACGCTGGCGCGGGAGCTGTCGCTCGGCGAGGCCGAGATCGATTCGCGCGCGCTGGTGCGGCGGGTCTATCCGCGCCTGATGTCGCGCCTGATCCGGCAGAGCGCGTCGTTGCCGTCCGACAGCTATGCCGAGATCCGCTACGACAGCTTCGTCCGCCATCCGGCACGCGAGCTCGCGCGGCTGCACGAGCAGCTTCGGCTTCCCGGCTTCGGGCAGGCGATCGCCCGCATGGAGGGCTATGTCGGAACGCTGTGCCACGTCGTGCAGCCGCATCGGCTGCCGGACGCGGATGCCGCCTGGCTCGCTGGGCACTGCGCGCCGATGTTCGCGCGCCTCGGCTACGCGCCGCCGTGCCGGTCGCACGTCGCGCCGGGTGCCCACGTGCACGGTGAAGACGAGATGCACTGAGCGCGATCGGCAGGTCCGGCCGCGCGGATCGCGCCGGGGGCGGGGGCGACGTATCAGTGCTCGCCCACGGGACGCTGGCCAGCCGTTCCATGGCGCTGTTCTTCAGCGCGCGGCCGGGCTCCGCCTCGCCGGGCAGCATCGAGAGGAAGCGGGGCCGTCGACGATCGCCTCGCGCCGGATCCAGGCCGCCGAACCCGTCGCCGTAGATCCGTGCGAGGCCCACTCGCGCGGCCGGTGCCAGACGAACTCGCTCCCGTTCATGCTCATCGCGATGTCCTTCGCGCGCTGATCGGGCGGCCTGCGTCGTCTGCCGCCGAGTGCCGTCGACGATCCGGAACCGTCACGACGTTTCGACACCGTCGGACGCCGCGTGCGCCTCGATCGACGATGCGTCGCCGTCGCGGCCGCGACCTGCCCTTGCCATGGTCGCGGAAGCGGTCACCATGGCGGAAACGGTCGAGGAAACCTCCATGTCCGCGCTCGTGCTGGTGACGATGGCGATCGTCGCGGTCGTCCTGCTGATCGTCCTGATCGCCAGGCTGCGCCTCAACCCGTTCGTCACCATCATCGTGGTGTCGCTGCTGCTGGGTATCGCCGACGGAATGCATGCCCCGAGCGTGGTCGCCTCGTTCGAGAACGGGGCCGGGCACGCGCTCGGGCACATCGCGATCATCATCGCGCTCGGCACCATGCTCGGGAAGATGCTGGCGGAGTCCGGAGGTGCCGAGCAGGTCGCGGGCACCCTGATCGCCTGGTTCGGCGTGCGTCGCATCCACTGGGCGATGATGCTGATCGGCCTGATCGTCGGGCTGCCGGTCTTCTTCGAGGTCGGCTTCGTGCTGCTGATCCCGATCGCCTTCAACGTCGCGGCCAAGACCGGCCAGCCGCTGCTGCTGGTGGCGATGCCGCTGATCGCCGGCCTGTCGGTCGCGCACGGGATGCTGCCGCCGCATCCGGCGACGATGCTGGCGGTGCAGGCCTATCACGCCGACGTCGGGCGCACGATCCTGTACGGCCTGCTGGTCGGGGTGCCGGCGGCGGTGCTCTCGGGGCCGCTGTACGGACGCTTCCTCGGCGCCCGCACCCTGCTGCCCGACGAGAACCCGATGGCCGCACAGTTCGTGGGCATGGACGGCGCCCGGGATCGCACGCTGCCCGGCTTCGGCGTCACCATGCTCACCATCCTGCTGCCGGTGCTGCTGATGCTGCTCGGCAGCTGGGCCGGCCTGCTGTCGCCGCACGGCACCGTCGTC
>CAXTOE010000006.1:7210-15424 GCA_964245685.1 uncultured Acetobacteraceae bacterium
GCTTCGTGACGCTGGGCACGATGCGCGGGTTCTCGCGCGACGACATCCTGCGTTTTTCCAACGACAGCCTCGCGCCGACCGCGGTGATCATGCTGCTGATCGGCGCCGGCGGCGGGTTCGGGCGCATCCTGATCGACAGCGGCATCTCCCGCGCGATCGTGAGCTTCACCTCTGGCGCGCACATCCCGCTGCTGCTGCTGGCCTGGCTGCTGGCGGCCGTTGTGCGGCTCGCAGTCGGCTCGTCGACGGTGGCGCTGACCACCTCGGCCGGCATCGTGGCGCCGATCATCGCCCACACGCCGGGGGCCTCGCCCGAACTGCTGGTGCTGGCGACCGGCGCCGGCTCGCTGATCTTCAGCCACGTCAACGACGCCGGCTTCTGGCAGGTCAAGCAGTACCTCAACATGAGCGTGGGCCAGACCCTGCGCAGCTGGTCGGTGGTGGAGACCATCATCTCGGTGACCGGACTAGCACTGACGCTGCTGCTGTCGGCGGCCGGGATCTAGCCGCAGCAGCCGAGGCGGTAGTGGGTCGATCCGATCCTAGCCTCGCTAGACCTGCCTGGTTCGGGCTGCATCGGTTCGGCGCGTGGTCCGGTATCCCGGCACGGCAGTCGCGTCGCCTCCTGTTTGTCTAGAAGCCTTACTTCACGCGGCAAGCAGGGTTAGTGTGCTGTCCTATTGATCGGCGTGACGGCCGGCGATTGCCAATCCTCGTCCCAGAGCGCCGCTCCCATGCCAGACGAACAAGACAAAGAACCTGCAGATCCAGTGGCGCCGCAGGAGGGCGATGCGCAGCCCGGCACCGGCGGAGGGTCGGACGACGCCCACACCTCCCCAACGCCCGAGAACGGCGAGGGACTTCCGACGGAAGATGAGGCTCTCGTCGAGGCGAGAGCAACCGGAGTTCCTATCGTCGGCCTCGGTGCTTCGGCCGGCGGCATCGAGGCGCTGACGGAATTCTTCGACACCATGCCCGCCGATAGCGGGCTCGCCTTCGTGGTCGTGCTGCATCTGGACCCGACCAAGCAGAGCCAGCTCGCCACCGTCCTCGGGACGCACACACGGATGCCCGTTGCTGAGATCGGGGACGGCGTAGTCGTTCGTTCCAACCAGGTCTACGTGATCGCGCCCAATCGTGACGTGACGCTCGACGGCGACACGCTGCGTCTGCTCGAGCCGACCCAGCCGCGTAGCCGTCGCCATCCGGTCGACGTGCTGTTCAAGTCGCTGGCCGACCAGAGGCGGGAACGTGCGGCGGCCATCATCCTCTCGGGAACCGGGACGAACGGCACCCAGGGTCTGAAGGAGATCAAGGCGGCCGGCGGCCTGATCATGGTCCAGGATCCCACGCTCGCCGGGTTCGACGGCATGCCGCGCAGCGCGATCGGCGCAGGTCTTGCCGATCATGTCCTGGCTGCCGGCAACATGTCGGACGCGCTGCTGCGGTATTTCCGGCACGACTACGTCGCAGCTCCGGAAAGTCCCGGCAGCGCGCCGGCGGAGAGGCGGACAGAGATCGGGCAGGTGCTCGCGCTGCTCCGCGCGCACTCCAGCCAGGATTTCCGCAGCTACAAGTCGGCGACGATGCTGCGCCGGATCAACCGGCGAATGAGCCTGAAGGGGCTGATGGACCTGGGCAGCTACCTTGATCTGTTGCGCGCCGAGCCTGGCGAGGTGCAGGCGCTGATCCGGGACCTCCTGATCAACGTCACCAGCTTCTTCCGCGATCCCGAGGCGTGGGCGACCTTCGACGAGATGGTCATCAGGCAACTGGTCGCCGATCGCGAGCAAGGAGCGTCGATCCGGGTCTGGGTGCCGGCCTGCTCCACGGGCGAGGAAGCCTATTCGATCGCGATGCTCCTGACCGAGGCGGCAGAGGCCGCCGACAAGCAGCTCGACCTTAAGGTTTTCGCCTCCGACATACTGGACGACAACCTCAACGCGGCACGGGCGGGTGTCTATCCCGCGGCCAGCGTCGAGACGTTGCCAATCGAGCGCGTGCGTCACTTCTTCGAAAAGCTCGACGGATCCTACCAGATCAGGAGGATGCTGCGCGATCTGGTCGTCTTTGCCCGTCAGGATCTGCTGCGCGAGCCGCCGTTCTCGCGGATGGACCTGATCACCTGCCGCAACATGCTGATCTACATCGAGCCCGAGGCGCAGCAACGGGCGATGTCGCTGTTTCACTTCGCGTTGCGCGAGGGGGGACGCCTGTTCCTGGGCAGCGCGGAGACGGTCGGCCGCGCGGATGACCTCTTCGAGACGGTCTCGAAGAAGTGGCGCATCTTCCGCCGCATCGGGCCGACCCGCCACGACATCGTGAACTTTCCTCTCCTCGGCGGCCATCCGGCGTCGGACCAGGCCGAAGCCTCCTACGCCCATGAGCCGCCTTCGATACGGGTGACCGAGACGGCGAGGCGGGTGCTCCTGGATCGATACGCACCGGCGTCGGTGATGGTCGACCAGAGGGGGCGCGTCATCTACTTCCACGGCGAGACCGAGGAATATCTGAAGCAACCCAGCGGCGAACCGACCCGCGACCTGCTCGCCATGGCGCGCGATGGCCTCCTGACCAAGTTGCGCGGGGCGATGCTCAAGGTGGCCGCCGGAGACCAGGGGCTCAGTTTCAGCGCGCAGGTGCGTCACGGTGATGCCTACCGTTCGGTAGCGGTGACCGTCTCGAAGCTGCCGGCGCCGCAGAACACGTCCGGGATGCTGATGGTGACCTTCGAGCCGGAAGTGCGCGCGCCGACGGCGGTGGTGTCGGAAGCCCGCGGGGTGCCGGGCGCCGGAGAGCGCGAGGCATCATCCGCTCTCGAGAGCGAGCTGCGATCGACCCGCGCCGAACTGCAGGGCACGATCGAGCAGTTGGAGAGCGTCAACGAGGAGATGAAGGCCGCGAACGAAGAAGCGACCTCGATGAACGAGGAGCTTCAATCGACCAACGAGGAGCTGGAAACCTCGAAGGAGGAACTTCAATCGTTCAACGAGGAGCTGCATTCGGTCAACAGTCAGCTCCAGCACAAGATCGGCGAGCTGGACCAGACCAGCAACGACCTGGCGAACCTGCTGTCCGGCACCGAGATCGCCACGGTGTTTCTGGATACCGAATTCCGGATCAAGTGGTTCTCCCCGGCCACGAGGCAACTTCTGGAACTTGTGACCTCCGATGTCGGTCGGCCGATCGGTCACTTCGCGCGTAAGTTCGTCGACGACAGGCTGCTCAGCGATGCGGACATGGTGCTGGAGAAGCTGGCGCCGATCGAGGCGGAGATCCGCAGCGACGAGGGAAAGTGGTTCATTCGCCGGATACTGCCCTACCGCACACGGGACAACCGGATCGCCGGCCTCGTCATCACCTTCATGGACGTGACCGAGCGACGACGCGCGAGCGAGGCGATCAACGAGGCGCGCGTCTACGCAGAGGCGATCGTCGAGACGGGCCGCCAGTCCTTGGTGGTCCTGGATGCCGAGGTGCGGGTGCAATCGGCCAATCGGGCGTTCTACAAGCTGTTCGAGCTGACCCCGGACAAGGTCGTCGGGCGGTCGTTGTACGAGCTTGGCGGCGGAGAGTGGGATGTTCCGGACCTGCGGAACATGGTCGAAGAGATCCTGCCGGAAGATCACCAGTTCCAGAACATCGAGTTCGCCTACGGGCCCGCGGGGACGGGCAGGCGGTGCATCCTGCTCAATGCCCGGAAGCTCATTCGTAGTGGCGGTCGGCAAGACCTGATCCTGCTCGCCGTCGAGGACATCACCGAGCGGAAGAACGCGATCGCGCACCAGGAAATGCTGATCGGCGAGCTCAATCACCGTGTCAAGAACGTGCTGGCGACCGTCCAGGCACTCATGACGCAGACGTCGCGGCGAAGCGAGTCACTGGAGGAATTCAACGACACCTTCACCGGACGGCTGCACGCATTGGCGCAGGCGCACAACCTGCTGGTCGAAAAGGAGTGGGTGGGTGCCGACGTCGGCCAGATCGTCAGGGAGATCCTGGCGCCCTACCGCACGAAGGACGAGGCTCGCGTCGTGGTGGATGGGCCGAAGCTGATGGTTCGGCCGCAGGTCGGGGTGGCCCTGATGATGATCCTTCATGAGCTCGCGACCAACGCGTTAAAATACGGCGCGCTGTCCGTGCCGGCCGGCCGCCTTCTGGTGACCTGGCACCAGGGTGACGATGGGGAAGCTGAGCGGTTCCACGTGCGTTGGAACGAGGAGGGCGGTCCGAAGGTCAGGGCACCGACACGGAAAGGTTTCGGCACGAAACTCATCGAGCGGAGCACGACGCATGAATTGGGCGGCGAGGCCCGGCTGGAGTACCGGGAGGAAGGCGTCCACTGCGAACTGATATTTCCGTCGGGAGGGAGACGATAGGCGTCCTCCGGCGTTGACGGGGAGATCCAGGTGAGGATGGTGCCGTTCAGTGGCGGAGGGCTCGATGGCGGATGGGCATGTGGAGCGCATCCGGCGACGACGCGTCGCGCGCCGCGGCGTCGGAGCTGCGCCATTCATGGTTCCTGCTGCCGCATCGAGACTGTCTTCGGCGCCCGGAAACGCGGCCATGGGATCCGGTGCATGCGATGGCGACGGTCGATCAAGGTCGCCTCACTGCCATCGACGATGATTTCCGCCGCCCACCTACCCAGCTCGACGGGCACGCCGCGTCAACTCGATGGAGCCGCGAGCACATGATCAAGCCACTCCAGCACGACCGGACGGACGCTCCTGATCGTGTTGCTCTCGCAGACCGTTATCGGCCAGGGAAGTACCATCGCGCAGATCCCCTGAGGTCATGAAGAAGCGCGCCGAGACGCTCGCCGGCTTGTTCATCCTCATCGTCGAGGACGAGGTGATGGTCGCCATTATGCTGGAAGATATGCTGCAGGACCTCGGATGCAGCGTCGCCCTGGCTGGAAGCATAGAGGAGGCGCTGCTGGTGATCCGAAAGACCACTCCGGACGGCGTGCTGCTGGACATGAACATCCATGGCCGGAAGACGCTCGTGATCGCCGAAGAACTTGCCAGTCGATCGGTGCCGTTCCTGCTCGTGACAGGATATGGCGCTGCCGATGGAGACCCGCCGATGATCAAGGCGGCGCCACGGCTGCAAAAGCCTTTCAGCGAAGACAGTCTGGGGCGGCGCATGGCCGAGCTTTTCAAGCCGCCAGGGTCAGACCCGTCGCAGGTTCCACTTACCGCGTGAGGCGACCCCGAACAGCGGGTCTTCACGCAGCATCGACCGCCTTCTCCAGCAGCTTCTGCAGTGCCGCAGCCTGATTCCGTGCTTCGTCGTTCGCCGTTGTCCAGTGCGCCACAGCCGACGGGTCATTGGCGACCTGCGCCTTCTCGACCATCTGCCGGCAGAGCTCGCCTCGTTCACCCAGGGATCGCATCGCCGCTTCCAGCGATCGCTCCATGGCGACGGACTGCGCTTCCATCATCACCTCTGCGGTATAGACGTGGCCGATGTGACACGTGAACTGCGTGAGGCTTCCCAGCTCGGTGCGGCGAAGTGCGCCGCCGCAATCCGGGCAGGTGATCGCGACCGGTTTGTCATGCGTGTAGTCGGCGGTCATCTCCCCTCCCCGTGGTGTGGCCAGCGCTGGTCGATCGAGGAAAGCGTCGGCCCGTTCCCGGGCTAGGCGCACGAGGAGCTGCGGCAACTCGGCCAGCGGCAGGCAATGGTCGATCGCGACATGGGCGAGAGCGCTGCGAGGCATGCCGGCGTTCACCGCATCGGCTGGATCCTGCACGACGGTCGTGCCGCCCTGTTGCTTGATCTCGTACAAGCCGGCCGTGCCGTCGTTCAGCGCACCCGTCAGGATGACGCCGATCACGTTCGCCCCGTATGCCTCTGCCGCGGTGCGAAACAGCGGGTCTATAGCCGGGCGTGCCCAGTTCTCTCGCGGCCCCTTCGTCAGCCGCATGAAACCCGGCTCGACCGTCAGATGGTGGTCAGGCGGCGCGACATAGATGTGCCCGTCACGGATCGCATCGCCAGTCCGGGGATGGATCGCCGGCAGCGCACCGGCCCGGTCCAGCAAGTTCGGCAGTTCGCTCTTGTGCGCGCCGATGTGCAGGACGATGAGCATCGCTGCCGGCAGATCCGCGGGCAGTCCGGCAGCCATCACGCGCAAGGCTTCCACGCCTCCCACGGAGGCACCGACCACGATGATGGTCTGCGAGCGCGGAACGTCACCGGAACCGGTGTTCATCATGCACGCTTCCTACGTGTACGTGCGTCGCGAGTTCGATGACGGACGCGGATCGTCACCCAGATCAGGCGTTCCCTGCCGGCGTCACGCGAGGAATCCGACACTGATAAATCGGGGCCTGGGGCCGTCGGCCCCAGTGGGTCAAGGGCAAAGCCCTTGCCTGCGCTTTCCCGAGTGCGGCGCTCCGCTTGACGCCGCCGCGTCGCGGTCGCATGACCAGAGCATGACCGGGGTGTCCGCACAGGCGGGCTGAGATCACACCCGTCGAACCTGATCTGGGTCATTCCAGCGAAGGGAGGCATGCTCATGGAACCTTCGGGTCCGCTCGCCCGCGCGGGTGCCGTACTGATCACGACGGCGTTCTGCGGCGCGCCCGCGCTGGCCCAGAGCACGGCGCCGGCTCAGACCGCCGCACCTGCCGAGCAGATCGTGGTCACCGGAAGCGGCTTCGACAGCGCCGACGGAGTGCGCGGCAACCAGCCCGGCGGCGGGCTGATCTCGCAGCGCCCGGAGGCGCAGTCGGTGAGCGCGGTGTCGCGCGACTTCATCCAGAAGCAGGCGCCGACCGCGAACGCGTTCCAGCTGGTCTCGCTGCTGCCGGGTGCCAACGCCGCCACCGCCGACCCGCTCGGCCTCTCCACCCAGGTGGAACTCAGCGTGCGCGGGCTGGGACAGGACGAGATCGGCACCCTGCTCGAGGGCATGCCGCTGAACGACGCGGCGTACTACGACTCCTATCCGTCGCAGTTCGCCGACAGCGAGAACATCGACGAGATCTCGCTGGCGCAGGGGTCCGCGGATCTCGACGCGCCGGTGCTCGATGCCGTGGGCGGCCTGCTGAGCCTGACGCTGCGCGACCCGTCGCGCACGCCGGGCGGCTTCGTCGACGCGTCGTACGGTTCCTACCACGCCAATCGGGAGTTCATCCGGCTGGAGAGCGGCGCACTCGGCGCCAGCGGCCTGCGGGCCTATCTGTCGTACTCGCATGCTGCCGCCGACAACGCGCGCGGCTCCGGCCGTGACAAGCGGCAGCATGTCGACTTCAAGCTGGTGCGCGACTGGGGCGAGGACGATCGCGTCTCGCTGCTGCTCAGCTGGCACGATGCCGTCACCACCTCCTATCCGGAGCCGGACTTGGCGGACTGGCACGCCTACGGGCGCTCGAACAACTACGACGGCAGCTTCAGCCCGGGCGACGTCAACTACTGGCGGCTGTACCAGGATCCGTACCGGCTGGTGTACGCGGTGATGCCGTCGCACTTCACCCTGGCGCGCGGTCTGCGCCTCGACGTCACGCCATACGCGCAGTACGGCTACGGCAACTCGCCGGGCGGCACGCTGCTCTCCGAGAGCGGTCTGTATCAGGGCACCGAGTCGGTGCCCGGCACCCTGGCGCTTCCCGGCGCCGTGGACGGTAGCGCCGCGGTGCTCGCCGACTATACCGGTCAGACCTGGCGCAGCGGCGTGGTGCCGCAGCTGCACTGGGATCTCGGGCGGCAGCAGCTCACGCTGGGTGCGTGGTACGAGTACGTCGACGAGCACGACACGCAGCCGTTCAGCGCGCTGAGTGCCGATGGCACGCCGTCGGACATCTGGGCCGAGGGTCCGGGCAGCACGATCCGGCTCGCCGACGGACGACAGCTGCTCGCCTCGGACACGCACATGATCGCGCAGACCGAGGCGATCTTCGTCAGCGACCGCATCGCGCTGGACGGCGACCGCCTGACCCTGGAGCTCGGCTTCAAGCAGGCGATGCTCTCCCGCCAGGGATGGGACGGCCTTCCCGGTGCCGCCTATCGCAGCGGACTGAACGTCGCCGAGCCGCTGCCGCGGGTCCTGCTGCGCTGGCGTCTCGACAAGTCGAGCCAGCTGTTCGCCAACACCACCACCAGCTTCCGCGCGCCGGCGCAGAGCGCGCTGTTCGCGACCTACGACCCGTCGTCGGGCCAGATCGCGAGTGCCGCCGCCACCGATCTGAGACCGGAATATTCCAT
>CAXTOE010000006.1:15434-21486 GCA_964245685.1 uncultured Acetobacteraceae bacterium
GCCGAGGAGTTCGGCTACCGCTACGCCGGCAGCCGCCTGATCGCCAGCGTCACGGGATTCAACTACAACTTCACCGACCGCCAGGTCACCACGGTGCTCGACCTCAACGGCGCGCTGATCGGCGGCACGGTGAACGCCGGCGGCCAGACCTCGCGCGGCGTCGACGCCGAGCTCGGGCTGCGGCCCTGGCATCACCTCAGCCCGTACCTGTCGGGCGAGTACCTGTACGCGACCATCGACGACGACATCGCCTCGGGCGGCGACCTGCTGCCGACCGCGGGCAAGATCGCGGTGCGCAGTCCGCGCTGGCAGGGCGCGGCCGCGCTGACCTACGACGACGGCACCCTGTTCGGCGTGGTGACGGTCAAGTATGTCGGCTCGCAATATGCGAGCTTCATGGACGACGAGCGCATCTCCGACCATACCGAGGCCGACATGAGCCTGGGCGTGCGCCTACCGACGCTGGGGGGCGTGAAGCATCCCGAGCTGCGCCTCAACCTGATCAACCTGACCGACAGCGCCTTCCTGTCCGGCGTGGCCAACCCGACCAGCAACGCGCGCGACACCGTCGGGCGCTACGGCACCGTGATCGCGGGGTCATCGCCCACCTACCTGGTCGGCGGCGGCTTCGCCGCACTGCTGACCGCGAGTGCGGGGTTCTGAGCATGATCGCGCGCATCCTGCTGGCCGCGGCGCTGCTGTGCGCCGGACTGCCATGCCGCGCGGCGGCGGCGGACCGGCTGACGCTGGTGCTGGACTGGTTCGTCAACGCCGACCACGAGGCGCTGTTCGCGGCACAATACTGCGGCGCCTATGCCCGGCACGGCCTCGCGGTGTCGTTCATCCCGCCCGCCGATACCTCCTCGCCGGCGCGGCTGGTGGCGGCCGGCCAGGCCGACCTCGCGGTCGGCTACCAGAGCGACCTGCCGTTCCTGGCGCAGCAGCATCTGCCGGTGACGCGCGTCGGCACGCTGATGGACCAGCCGCTGGGGGTGCTGCTCACGCTGCCGGGCTCGGGCATACGCGGCCTCGCGGACCTCGCCGGGCGTCATGTCGGCATCTCGGTGGGAGCCGGGGAGGAGGCGGTGCGCGACGGCATGCTGGCCTCCGCCGGGCTGAAGCCGGACGCCGTCACGCGGGTGCAGGTCAATTTCCAGATCGAGCAGGCGCTGATGACGCACAGCGTCGACGCGGTGATGGGAGGCATGCGCAACTACGAACTCATCGACCTGCAGCAGAAGGGGTTGCGGCCGCTCGCCTTCACGCCCGAGCAGGCCGGGGTGCCGCGCTACGACGAGCTGATCCTGCTCGCACCCACGGCGCACGCCGGCGACGATCGCATCCAGCGCTTCCTGGCGGCGCTGCGCGAGGGCACCGCCTGCCTGCTGCACGACCCGGACGCGATCTGGCGGACCTTCGCGGCCGAGCATCCCGATCTCGACAACGCGCTGAACCGGGCGGCCTGGCGGGCGACGCTGCCGGCGCTCGACCGCGATCCGGCGCATCTGGACCGGCCGCGTTACGAGGCGTTCCAGCGCTTCCTGGTGGCGCAGGGTGCGCTGTCGCACCCGGTGCCGGTCTCCACGTACGCGCGATGAGCTGCCGCGACGGGGCAGGACGATGAGGCGGGGCGGGGCAACCTCATCGTGGCGCTCCCGTTATGAGCCCATGATCAGCCGCAGAGGGGGGACGTGATGCGCGGTCCGACGACGATGACGATGACCTTGGCTGCCTTGCTGGCACTGGCCGCCTGCGGCCAGGTGACCGGTCCGAGCAAGGCCGAGATCAAGCAGGTGATCCAGACGCGCATGCAGCAGGCCAACGACAAGACCTCGGCGAGCACGCTCGGCATCTTCGACGGTCCCTACGACGTCAAGGACTTCGACGTCACCAACGCCGACTGCTCGGCCAAGGACAACGGCGTCTATAGCTGCGCGGTGACGTCGATCAACCGCAACCAGACCAAGACCGGGCAGCTCTCGTTCAAGAAGGTGAACGGCGAGTGGACCCTGGTGGAGTAACCCGCATGCCTCAGTGCCGGAACGTCACCACCAGCACGTCGCGGTAGGCGGGACGATCCGGCAGCAGCGGCCGGATCGCGGTGACGCCGTGATACACACGGCCGTCATCGACCAGCGCCGCGTCGAGCGGGTCCGACAGGGTGAAGCTGCCGAGCAGGCGCTCCTGCAGGTCGTGGATGCTGGTCTCGCCGCTCTCGACGTTCTCGCGCGCCACCAGCAGCACCAGCACCCAGTCGACGCCGTCCCGGTGCAGGCCCTCCGGCGTGGGCTTGCCGATCTGTCCGGGCTCCGCCTCGATGCGGAACTGGTGCAGCTCGACGTGCCATGCTGACGGCCGGACGCCCGACGGCGTCAGCGGGGTGAAGCAGGCGTCGCAAGCGGCGAGGATCGCGTGCAGCACCGGGTCGTCGCCGACCGCGTCGCTGACCGGCTTGAACCAGCGTTCGACGCCGCCGTTGAGCAGGTTGTAGTCGCGGCTCTGGTAGTGCGGCTGATGCGGCTTGCGCTCGATGCGCCCGCCGGCGATCGAGAAGGTGGCGTGACGGCGACGACGGTAGCGGCCGCCGTCCGCCATGTAGCGATCGAGGCCGAGATCGTTCCAGCTCGACGCGAAGCGCTGCCACGCCGCCGGCGCCTCCGGCAAGCCGTGCCGGCGCAGCAGGCCACGCATCGAGGCCGCGCGCAGCAGCGCGAAACCGTCCGCCTCTAACCTCGGTCCGGGATCGTCGTCAGGATCCATGCGCCGCCTCCGCTTCGGGGTGGATGCCGTTCAGCCCGGCGGGAAGGGCGAACGGGCGCGCCGGCAGGCTGACGCGCTCGGTGTGCAGGACGTTGCGCAGGCGACGGTAGAACTCGCGCTGCACCGGCCAGCGTCCGTCCACCGTGCACTTGATGGTCCCAGAGATCGCCACCGCGTACTCGCCGATGCTGTCGACGCCGTTGAGCGCGAAGTCATCGACCATGAACCGCGCGAACGCCTCGTCGCCTCGAAGTTCCTCGCCGATCGAGCGCAGCAGCGCGCAGACCCGGTCGGTATCCTCCTCCAGCGAGACGCTGATGGCGATGGCGGCGACGGCGAAGTCGCGCGACAGGTTGATGACCGTCGTCACCGACGAGAACGGGATGATCTGCACCGATCCATCGCCGCCGCGCAGCCGCAGGGTGCGGATCGAGATGTGCTCCACGGTGCCGGTGACCCCGGCCGCGGTCACGGTGTCGCCGACCT
Source organism: uncultured Acetobacteraceae bacterium (assembly GCA_964245685.1). Taxonomy (GTDB): domain Bacteria; phylum Pseudomonadota; class Alphaproteobacteria; order Acetobacterales; family Acetobacteraceae; genus Lichenicoccus. The sequence continues at coordinate 18,681 of CAXTOE010000006.1, forward strand.
GCATCGCATTCTCCACCAGCAGGAAGATGCCGGTGATGAAATCCTGCACCAGCTTCTGCGAGCCGAAGCCGATGGCGACGCCGAGGATGCCGGCGCCGGCGAGCAGCGGCGCCACGTTGACGCCGACCTCGCTCAGCACCGTGAGGCTGACGATGGTCGCGAGCACGATGAACAGCACCGTGCGCAGGATCGGCAGCAGAGTCTGCAGCCGCATCGCCCGCGTCACCTGGGCGGCGCGGTCGAAGCGCGAGATCTGGCGGTCGAGTGCGGCGTTGACGCCCTCCCAGATCGCGACGCCGACGACCAGCGCCAAGGCGATCGAGATCAGCGCCGAGACCAGCCGCGTGCCCAGCGCGCCGCCGGTGAGCCAGGCGATCATCTGCACGCCCCAGGCCTGCAGCAGCACGACCCCGCCGAGCACGAGCACCATGCCGTTCACGGTCCTGCGCAGCAGCGGGTAGTAGCGGTTGGCGCGTCGCTCGAGTCCGGGGAAGCGATGCTCGAGCTCCGGATGGATGCGGAACAGCCGGTCCAGCAGGCCGAGCAGTGCCGCCGACACCAGGCGGCAGGCGAACACCACCACGCTGGTGATCAGGAACAGGTGCAGGATGCGCGTGTAGCCGTCGCGCACCTGCGCCGCCCACACTAGCCACAGCGCGAAGTCGAAGAACATGGCGACGACCCACCAGCGTTCGGCCATGTGCGACAGCACGATCCCAATCGCGGTGGCGCGGAACCGCCGCGGCGGGGTGAGGGCGTCGGCGACGCGGTGTCGCACCCGCCAGATCAGTGCCGCCACCAGCACGTGCTCGACCAGCAGGATGGCGCGTATCAGCGACTGCGCGGCGGTTGGCGGCAGCTGGAGGATGGCGCCGATGTCGATCACCATCACCGCCGCCACCGGCACCGCGATCAGCCAGGCCCACCAGAGGCTGAGCAGCCGCGCGGTCTGGTCCGACAGCGCGACCAGGCGCACCCCGGGCGCGCGCGCCGCCAGCACCATGTCCAGGGCGAGGTAGAGCACGCGACCGATCCCGTACAGGTTGGTGGCGGTCACGATGATGAGCTGGGTGACCGGATGATCCGAGATGTCGGCGCCGACGACGTTGCCGATGACCAGGAACAGCCCGACCGGCAGCAGCTTGAGCAGCAGGCGGAGCAGCGCGAACGGGACACGTCGCAGCAGGCGCAGCGTCTTCCAGCGATGGGTGGCGTCGCGGGTGCGCTGCTCGGCCTGGGCCACGATTCCGGCGCCGTCGGGGCCGTCCGGTCCTGCCGATCCCGACTCGGGCTGCAGCAGCGACGGCTCGACGTGCAGATCGACGGGCCGCGGCGCCGCCTCCTGCATGATCCGCGACTCGCGGGCGAGCCGGCGCAGCAGGCCGTGCAGCAGCAGGTAGAGGCCGCGCTCGGCGAGCAGCGCCGTCAGCATGACCGCGGTGCCGCGCCAGGCGGCATCCAGCAGCACCGCCCGGGTGGTCGGATCGAGCAGCTCGTGATGCAGCCAGCGGGAGGCGAGCAGCATGTCGCTGAACATGCGGACCAGCGTGTTGGTCTGGGCGATGATCAGGCCGCGTGCCTCTCCGACCTCGCCCAGCAGGTCGCTGCCCAGGCTGTCCGGCGCGAGCGTGACCTTGCCGTGCGCGATCGGTGCCGGTGCCGCGACCGGCATCGCCTTGGCCATCGCCGTCAGGGTGCTGATGAAGGCGGCGCGCCTGGCGGGGTTGTTCAGGACGTCGAGAAGCTGCTGCGCCTGGGCCGGCGGCAGCGGCGCCGCGGCGGAGCCGGCGCCGGCAGGCGTGGCGGTGGTGGCGTGGGCGCCCTGGGCGCTCGATGACGCGGGAGCGATCAGCAGCAGGAGCAGGGCGATGCACGCGGCCAGCACGCCGATCCGGCCCGGGCGACGTCCGTTGGATGGAGCGCCTTCGGACTGCATGCACCCTCCGTTGCTGGTGTGAATCGGCCTCGCGTGGAACACGTGACCGTGTAGCCTGTCAAATGGGCCTGCCGCGCCCCATCTCCCCATCCATGCGACCTCTCCTGACCCTGCTGATGGTTTTCGCGATGATCGGCGTGCTGGGCGTGCTCGGCGCCGGCGTCGTCGGCTTCGTGCGCGGCGGCGGCGACCCGCAGCGCTCCAACCAGCTGATGCGATGGCGCGTGATCCTGCAGGCACTGGCGATCCTGCTGTTCGTGCTGCTGCTGACCGTGTTCCGCCGCTAGGGCGGAACGACCGCGGCGAGCTTCGCCCGGGCGAGGATCGTGGGGGCGTCCAGCGCGTAGAGCGTATCGAGCAGCCCGACCTGCAGCGAGCCGGGACCGGCCGCCCGTGCGGCCGCGATCTCGCCGGCGAGGCCGATCAGCACCATGCCGTGCACCGCAGCCGCCAGTGCGCTGCCCTCGACCGCCAGGCAGGCGCCGATGATCGCGGTGGCGGTGCAGCCCAGGCCGGTGACGCACGTCATCATCGGGTGGCCGTTCTCGATCGCGACCGTCTCGCGGCCGTCGGTCGCGTAGTCGGTGGCGCCGCTGACCACCACGGCACCTCCGATGCGCCGCGCCAGCGCCCTTGCCGCCTGCAGCGCGTCGGCCGGTCGCGCCAGGCTGTCGACGCCGCGGCCGCCGGCGGCGTCCTCCCGGTCGGTATCGCCGTGGGCGCCGGAGAGCCGCGCCAGGGCGATGATCTCCGACGCGTTGCCGCGCACCACGCGCGGGTGCCACTCCAGCAGTCCGACCGCCACCGTCGAGCTGAAGCCGATGGCGCCGCCGGAGACCGGGTCCCGCACCCACGGCGTCGCGGCGCGAT
>CAXTOE010000007.1:0-17442 GCA_964245685.1 uncultured Acetobacteraceae bacterium
GATGCAACCGGTGCGGGACAGCGCGAGCGCTTCCTCGATCGGCGGCACGACGCCGCCGAGCCCGCGGATCATGTCGGCGATCACGTGGTCGGCGCGTATCAGGATACGGTGGCGCTCGATCGCGCAGGCGAGGTGCCGGTTGCCCAGGTGCCAGGCGAGCTGCAGCAGCGCCAGCCCATCCGCGGCCGTGATCGCGAGCAGCGGCTCGGCCGCGGCGACGATGCGGACCACGTGCCCGTCCGGCAGCGGCAAGCCGTCGCCGTCGCGCAGGTGACGCGCGGTCTCCAGGTCGAGCAGCAGCTCCCGGCCACCGACGCTGCGCATCAGCAGCCGCCGGCGGTGGCGGCCGTCATAGTCGGCCAGGATCCGGTCGACCTCGTGCGTCGGATCCCAGCTTCCCGCCGGCAGGACGGCGTGGACCGGGATGGTGCCGAGCTGGGTCAAAACAGGTGGTAGCGCTGCGCCATCGGCAGCACCTCCGCGGGCTCGCAGGTCAGCAGCACGCCGTCGGCGCGGACCTCGTAGGTCTCCGGGTCGACCTCGATGACCGGCGTCGCGTCGTTGTGGATCATGCTGCGCTTGCCGATGCCGCCGCGCGTGTCGCGCACCGCGTCGAGCCTGCGTCGCAGCCCGAGCCGCGCGCCGATCCCGTCCTCCAGTGCTGCGGCCGAGACGAAGGTGACGCAGGTCGCGGCCAGGGCGCCGCCGAGGGCGCCGAACATCGGCCGGCTATGCACCGGCTGCGGCGTCGGGATCGAGGCGTTCGGATCGCCCATCATCGCCTGCACGATGGCTCCACCCTTGACCACCAGGTCCGGCTTCACCCCGAAGAAGGCCGGGCTCCACAGCACCAGGTCGGCGAGCTTGCCGGGCTCCACCGAGCCGACCTCGTGCGCGATGCCGTGCGCGATCGCCGGGTTGATGGTGTATTTGGCGACGTAGCGCTTCGCCCTGGCATTGTCTGCGGCCGCGTCGCCGGCGAGCGCGCCGCGCTGCTGCTTCATCTTGTGCGCGGTCTGCCAGGTGCGGATGATCACCTCGCCGACGCGGCCCATCGCCTGGCTGTCGGACGAGATCATCGAGAGCACGCCGAGATCATGGAAGATGTCTTCGGCGGCGATGGTCTCGCGCCGGATGCGGCTCTCGGCGAAGGCGATGTCCTCGGGCAGGCTGGGGTCGAGGTGGTGGCACACCATCAGCATGTCGAGATGCTCGTCGAGCGTGTTCACCGTGAACGGCCGGGTCGGGTTGGTGGAGGAAGGCAGCACGTTGGCCAGCCCCGCCACCTTGATGATGTCCGGCGCGTGGCCGCCGCCGGCGCCCTCGGTGTGGAAGGCGTGGATGGTGCGGCCGGCGAAGGCGGCGATGGTGTCCTCGACGAAGCCGCTCTCGTTGAGCGTGTCGGTATGGATCATCACCTGCACGTCCATGCGGTCGGCCACCGACAGGCAGCAATTGATCGCCGCCGGCGTGGTGCCCCAGTCCTCGTGCAGCTTGAGGCAGCAGGCGCCGGCACGCACCATCTCCTCCAGCGCCGCCGGATGCGACGCGTTGCCCTTGCCGGCGAAGGCCAGGTTGACCGGCAGCGCGTCGGCCGCCTGCAGCATGCGCGCCAGGTGCCACGGCCCCGGGGTGCAGGTGGTCGCCGAGGTGCCGGTGGCCGGCCCGGTGCCGCCGCCGATCAGGGTGGTGACGCCGGACGCCAGCGCCTCCTCGATCTGCTGCGGGCAGATGAAGTGGATGTGGCTGTCGATGCCGCCGGCGGTGACGATCTTGCCTTCCGCGGCGATCACCTCCGTGCCAGGGCCGATGACGATGTCGATGCCGTCCTGGATGTCGGGGTTGCCGGCGCGTCCGATCCGCGCGATCCGGCCGGCCGCCAGCCCGATATCCGCCTTGACCACGCCCCAATGGTCCAGGATCAGCGCGTTGGTGATGACGGTGTCGACCGCGCCCTCGGCGTTGCTGCGCTGCGACTGGCCCATGCCGTCGCGTATGGTCTTGCCGCCGCCGAACTTGACCTCCTCGCCATACCGGGTCAGGTCGCGCTCGACCTCGATCAGCAGAGCGGTGTCCGCCAGTCGGACGCGATCGCCGATGGTCGGGCCGTACATGTCGGCATAGGCACGGCGGCCGAGACGGGCCATCAGTCGAGATCCCCCATCACCGCAGCGCGGAAGCCGATGACGCGGCGCGCGCCGGCGAACGGGATCAGCACCACCTCGCGCGTCTGTCCCGGCTCGAAGCGCAGCGCCCCGCCCGAGGGCACGTCGAGCCGCCGGCCGCGCGCCCGGTCGCGGTCGAAGCGCAGCGCCGGATTGGTCTCGGCGAAATGGTAGTGGCTGCCGACCTGGATCGGCCGGTCACCGCTGTTGGTGACCTCGAGCACCAGAGTGTCTGCCCCCTCGTTCAGCACGATCTCGCCCTCGGCCGGCAGGATCTCGCCCGGGATCATCGATCCGCCGTGCGCGCCGGAGGGAGCGGGATCAGCGGATCGGCTCATGCACCGTCACCAGCTTGGTGCCGTCCGGGAAGGTCGCCTCGACCTGCACGTCCGGGATCATCTCGGCGATGCCCGGCATCACCTGGGCGCGGCTGAGCACGCGTCCGCCGGCCTCCATCAGCTCGGCGACGCTGCGCCCGTCCCGCGCGCCCTCGACGACGAAGTCGGTGATCAGGGCGATCGCCTCGGGATGGTTGAGCAGCACGCCGCGCTCCAGCCGCCGACGTGCCACCGCCGCCGCCATGGCGACCAGCAGCTTGTCCTTCTCGCGCGGCGTGAGGTTCATGGCCGGCCGCCGGTCATGTCTGCCACACCCGCGGCAGTTCGCGTCCGTCGCGGAGCTGGCGCAGCACGCGTCGCAGCATCTCCCGGTGCGCGAGATCCTGCGTCGCCAGCACGCGAACCATCAGCAGGCCGTTCCAGCACGAGGCGGCGGCGACGGCGCCCTCCTGTCCCCGCGCCGTGAGCACCGCGCGCAGCGGCTCCAGCCGCGCCTGCACGTCCGGCGCCACCAGCACGACGGTCGCCGACGACGTCGCCCCGCCACCCACCGCCGCCCGGTGCAAGGCGGCGGAGGCGTCCCCCTCCCAGCGCAGCCGCTCGCAGAGCAGCAACAGACCGGCCCGGCGGATCCGCATGCCGTCGCGCAGCCAGAGGCTGCGCCGCCGCTCGCCGGAGCCGGTGCGGCCGAAGACCCGACTCTCAACCGCGAGGAACCGCGCGTCCGACGCCATCTCCACCTCGAGCGAGCGGTCGAGCCGGGCCTGGTCGAACAGGATGGTCTCCTGCGGCAGCCACTCCAGCGTCGCGGCCGGTCCGATCGTCAGCGTGACGGCGATACGTGCCGGCCGGTCGCCGGCGCGCGCCCGGTAGCAGCGCTCTGACGCCTGCCCGCACAGCGTCAGCCGGGCACCTGGGCCGCAGGCGACGTCGGCCGAGAGCCGGTCTCCCGCCGCGACGCCGCCGGAGAGGTTGACCATCACCGCTTCCAGCGGCGCGTCCGGCAGCACCCGCGGGAAACGCAGCTTCAGGCATCCGTCCTGGCCCAGATCCCGGATCCGCGTGCGGCCGCCGGCGTCGGCTGCCACCGAGAGGCGGAGCGCTCCGGAAGAACGCTGCAGCTCCAGCGGCGCCGTCGTCGTGTGCCCCATGCCGTCGCGAACCCCATAGCTTCCGCCTCCACACGATGCTCGACGATGCAGCCGCCGCGTCGTCGCGTCCAGATCCCCGCTGCCCTCGCATCGCAGTGCTGCGCCTGCTCTTAGCGGCTGGCGGTGCGGCCACATCTCCATCCCGGACTGGGATGGGGCACGCCATGACGGCATCGGACAGCTTCCACCGGTCGCTGTGGTCCGCGCTGACGCCGCATCAGGCCGCACCGCCTCGGGCCCTGGGTTCGCTCGCAGCCGACGTCGCGATCGTGGGCGGAGGTCTGTTCGGGCTCTCGACGGCGCTCGCCCTAGCCGAGGCCGGCAGCTCGGTCATCGTGCTCGAATCGCACTGGGTGGGATTCGGCGCGTCCGGCCGCAGCACCGGCTCGGTGGTGCCGAGCCTCAAGGGCAGCCTGGGGCTGGAGGAGGTCTCGCGCCTGGTCGGGCCGGAGCATGCGAGGGCGCTGCTTCGGCTGATCGGCGCCGCCGGCAGCGGGTTGTTCGACCTGGTGCGTCGCCTCGGCATCGCGTGCGACGCGGAGCAGACCGGATGCCTGCAGCTGGCGCCGCACCCTGCCAGCCTCGCCGTCATCGAGAAGCAGGTGCGGTCAGCCGGTTCGCTCGGCATCAAGCTGCGGACGCTCGACGCCGCTCAGACCGTCGCCGCCAGCGGCATCCCGGGCTATCTCGGCGCGCTGCTGTTCCCGACCGGAGGCCAGATCAACCCGCTCGCTCTCGTGCGCGGCCCTCGCGGCGTCGGCGCGCGCGGCCGGAGCGCGGCTGCATCGTGGGCAGATAGCGAGCATCGAGCGGTCCGGGCAGAGCTGGCGTCTGCTCACCTCGGATGCTGCGGAGATCCGCGCCGATAGCATCGTCATGGCGACCAACGCGCTGGTCGGCGCGCTGATGCACCCGGTCAGACGCAGCCTGATCACCATCAAGAGCTACCAGGTCGCGACCCAGCCGCTCGGCCTCGAGGTCCGGGAGCGCCTCCTGCCACGCCGCCAGCCTCTGGTCGACCTGCGGAACCAACCCTTCGCGCTACGCTGGAGCCCGGACGACCGGCTCGTCACCGGCGGCGGCGCCCTGTTCACCGGCAGGTATGCCATGGCGCGGATAAGCCGCTTCCTGTTGCGGCGGCTGGATCGCCTGGTGCCGGACCTGCCGCCGCTGCGTGCCGATTACGCTTGGCACGGAATGATCGCGGGCACCGGCGACTTCCTGCCGCGCTTCTGGCGTCTGGGCGACGGCCTGTTCGCACCGATCGGGTGCAACGGCGGCGGTGTCGCGCTCACGACCGCGCTCGGCGGCTGCATCGGCCGTTACCTCACGACACGGGATGCCGGAACGATGCCGTTGCCCATCAGCGCGCCGCGTCCGTGGAAGCTGCACGGGCTGATGCGTCTCTCTCCCGCGGTCTGCCTCGCGCAGGCACGGCTGAAGGACTGGAGGAACGATCTCGCCGTGCGCAGGCAGGTGCGATAGACACGATGCCCCGTGCGGCTGGCGCCGCTGCGGTTCTCGGGAGGTACGGTTGCGTCACGCGGTCTCGGCCCTTCGCGAACTTGACTTCGCACGCCTCCCGGTCAGCTGTGCGGCCTGGTGACCGAAAGGTATGGGATGGCCGTCTTCTACGTGATGCTCGCGGTGCTGGCGGGCACGATGCTGCCGTTGCAGGCGGCGATCAACGCGACGCTGGCGCGCATGGTCGGCTCGCCGGTGTGGGCGGCCGCCATCTCCGGCCTGGTGCTGACCGTGGCCCTCGGGCTCCTCGGGATGGCGATGACGCGTGCGCTGCCCCGCACGGCCGGCATCGACAGCCTGCCCTGGTGGGCCTGGACCGGAGGGTTGTGCGGTGCCGTGGTGCTGTCGGCGACCACGACCATCGCGCCGCGCCTCGGCACCGCGAGCATGATCGCCCTGGTCATGTTCGGCCAGGTGGCCTGCTCGCTCGCCCTGGATCATTTCGGCCGGTTCGGACTGACGCCGCAGCCGATCACCGGCAAGCGCTTCGCCGCGGGCATCCTGCTGCTGACCGGTGCCGCGTTGATGCGGTAGCCCTCGTTCCCATGCAGATCGACCACGCCCGCCGCCTCTCGCTCGAGCCGTCCGACCCGGCGTTCGTGCAGGATCCCTATCGCAGCTACGACGCGATGCGTGCCGCCGGGCCGGCCCTGTTCTGGGAGCAGTACGGCCACTGGTGCCTGTTCGACCATGAAAGCGTCTCGGCCGGCCTGCGCGACCGCAGGCTTGGGCGCGAGATCCTGCACGTGGCGAGCCGCGAGGAGCTCGGCTGGGAGGAGATCCCGGCGCGCCTGGCGCCGTTCTACGACGTCGACGCGCTGAGCATGCTCGAGCGCGAGCCGCCGGCGCATACGCGGCTGCGCGGCCTGGTCAGCCGTGCCTTCGTCTCGCGCCAGGTGGAGCGGCTCAGGCCGAGGATCGCCTCTCTCGCGCACGGCCTGATCGACCGGTTCGAGGCCGATGGCCGCACCGAGCTGATCGCCTCGCTGGCGGTTCCGGTGCCGGTCGCGGTGATCGCCGAGCTGCTCGGCGTGCCGGCGCAGGCGAGCGGTCAGCTGCTCGACTGGTCGCACCGGATGGTGGCGATGTACCGGATCGGCCGCACCCGCGCCGAGGAGGACAGCGCGGTGGCGGCGACCGGCGAGTTCGTGGCGTTCCTCAAGACGCTGGTCCGGGCGCGTCGGCGGCTGCCGCAGGAGGACCTGGTCAGCCGGCTGATCGAGGCACGGGATGATGGCGGCCGGCTGACCGAGGACGAGCTGATCGCCAGCTGCATCCTGCTGCTCAATGCCGGCCACGAGGCGACGGTGCACGCGGTCGGCAACGGCGTGCGCGCGGTGCTGGAGAGCGGCTGCGATGCAGGCTCGCTATGCGGGACGGACACGGCCGTGCAGGCGACGGTGGAGGAAGCCCTGCGCATCGACCCGCCGCTGCACATGTTCACCCGCTACGCGATGAGCGACCTCGACTGCGCCGGCCTCTCGCTGCGCAAGGGCGAGCGGATCGGGCTGATGCTGGGAGCCGCCAATCACGATCCGGCCGCCTACGACGCGCCGCGCCGGTTCCGGCCCGGGCGTCCCGGACCCGCGCATGTCAGCTTCGGCGCCGGCATACATTTCTGCCTCGGGGCGCCGCTGGCGCGCCTGGAGCTGCAGGTGGTGCTGCCGATCCTGATGCAGAGGCTGCCCAGGCTGCGCCTGGCGCGGACGCCGCGCTACGCCGACCGCTACCACTTCCGCGGCCTGACGACGCTCGATCTCGCCTGGTCGTAGCGACTGAGTCGCGGCGCGGGCTCACGGAACGCCGGGAAGCCCGATATATGGCGTCGACGCCCGGCGAGCCGGACCGTGCGCCGCTACCGAGAGTGCCACCACATCATGCCCAGCCTCTCCCTCGCCAGGCCGGTGGCCAAGGCACGATCCCGAACCGGGGAGGTCGCCATCCTCCTCTGCCTGCTCTACCTGCTGGCCTGCGCGCTGCTGGTTCAAGTGCATGGCGGCGTCGTCGTCTACCCGCTCGACGACACCTATATCCACATGGCGCTCGGCCGTACTCTCGCCACCAGTGGCGTCTGGGGCGTGCAGCCGAGCGACTGGAGCGCCGCCTCCTCCTCGCCACTCTACACCCTGATCCTGGCGGGGCTATCGCTGCTGTGGCCGACCTCGCTGCTCGACTTCAGCTTCGCGCCGCTCCTCCTCAACATGGCCGTAGGGGTGACGCTGCTCTACCGCCTGCGCCATTCGCTCGGCACCATCGGGCTGCTCTTCCTCGCGGGTCCGCTGGTCGCGCTCACGCTGCTCGGCATGGAACACCTGCTGCACATCCTGCTCGTGCTGCCCCTCGCGACGCTGGGGGTAGCGGCACTCTCCGAGCCGCGGCCGCGCTACGCGACGCTCGCGCTGCTCACCATCGCCGCCGTCTCCTGCCGCTACGAGAGCGTGGTGGTCACCCTGATGCTGTGCGGCTACTCGCTCCTGCACCGTCGCTGGATCCTGGCCGCGCTGTTCCCGCTCGCGACCGCCCTGCCGCTCTGCGCCTGCGGGGCGCTCTGGATGGCGCATGGCGGCTGGTTCGTGCCCAACTCGCTGCTGCTCAAGGCGCCGCTGCCGCACGGCTCGATCCGCCTCATCGCGAAGGGGATCCTCAACACGCTGCACCTGAACTTCTACCGCAAGTCCTATCCCTCCGCGGTGACCCTCATCGCCGTCACCACCATCACCGCGCTGCAGACGCTCGGCACCATCGTGGCCAGCCGGTCGAGCGCCCGGCCGCTCCCTGCCGCCGCCCTGCTCGGCATCCTCGCCGTGGTCTCGAGCGCGGCGCAGTACTGCTTCGGCTCGGTCGGTTGGCTGTATCGCTACGAGGCCTGGCTGCTTATGCTCAACGCCGTCGCCTGCCTGGCGCTCCTGCCCGGGCCGGCGATGATCGCCATACTGGCGGTGGTGCTCCTGCCGCGCGCCTACCTGGACACGCGGGACACACGGACGGCGCCCACGGATCGCCTCTACCAGCATTTCGCGGCCGCCGACTTCGTCGCCAAGTTCTATCCGCACCGGACTGTCGCGGTGAACGATCTCGGGATCATGGCCTGGTTCTCCCACGCCACCGTGCTCGACGTCTTCGGGCTCGGCTCGAACGAGCCGGTGGCGATGCGAAAGGCGCACGAGTACGACGCCGACGCCATCGCGACATGGACCGCGCGGCGCCAGGTCCAGGTCGCGATCCTGGAGCCCTGCTGGAGCGAGATCGCACGCATCACCCCGGCCTCGTGGAGCCTGGTGGAGACCTGGCAGGTCCCGCGCAACACGGTGTTCTACGATCGCACGGTGGGTTTCTACGCGCCGACGGCCGACGCCGCCGCGATCCTGCGACGCGACCTCGCGTCCTACCGGACACCCGCTGCGATCCACCGGATCGTTGTTCCTGCGGATGCGACCGCCGCCGCACGACGCGCCGCGTTCGTCTGCGACTGATCCGCGCGGTCGCGCCGCTGGCAGCAGCTCCCGCGGGACGGCATGTCGGTCCGTTGCCGCCAGGCTCAGCCGCCAGGTCTCAGGTCCCGGCAAGCTCCGGAGCGTCCGCGCGATCGCGCAGCAGATCCACGACCCCCGACAACGGAACGGGCCTGCTGAACAGGTATCCCTGAAGCTGGGTGCACTCCTCCACGGCGAGCTGCGCGGCCTGTTCGTCGGTCTCCACGCCTTCCGCGGTGATCGACATCCCCAGCGTCGCACTCAGGCCCACGATCGCCCGGACGATCGCCATCGAGTTCTTGTCGTGGGGGAGGTCCTTGATGAAGCTGCGGTCTATCTTGACCTTGTTGAAGGGGAAGCTGCGAAGATAGCTCAGCGACGAGTAACCGGTTCCGAAATCATCCATCGAGATCTGCACCCCGAGCGCCTTGATCTCGGTCAGGATCCCCAGGATGAAGCTGCTGTCGTGCAGCAGCACGGACTCCGTGATCTCGAGCTCCAGCCGATGCGCCGGCAGGCCGCTGGCGGAGAGCGCGGCTCGAACATGAGCGACCAGGTTCTTGTCCTTGAACTGCGACGAGGAGAGGTTGACCGCGACCTTGATGTCGTCGTGCCAGCTCGCCGCATCGAGGCAGGCGCGGCGCAGCACCCACTGACCGATCGCGTCGATCAGCCCGGACGACTCCGCGACCGGGATGAAGGCGTCCGGCAGGATCATCCCGTGCTCCGGATCCTGCCAGCGGATCAGTGCCTCGAACCCACAGATCCGGTGCGTGCAGGCATCGACCAGCGGCTGGTAATGGAGCTCGAACTCCTCGTGCAGGATCGCGCGCCGCATGCCGACCTCCAACGCGCGCCTCGACTGCAGCTTGGCGTTCATGCTGGCCTCGTAGAAACACGAGGTGCCTCGACCGGTCGCCTTGGCCCCGTAGAGGGCCGTGTCGGCGTTCTTCAGCAACTCGTGCGAGGCCGCGCCGTCGGCCGGGGCGAGCGCGATGCCGATGCTGGTGCCGATGTCGATGCGGTGCCCGTCGACCTGGTAGGTCGATCCGACCACCTGGATGATCCGCGACGCCAGCTGATCGACTTCCGACGGGCCGCCGACCTTCAGCAGGACGATGGCGAACTCGTCCCCGCCCAGCCTCGCGACGGTATCGCCTTCACGGACACAGGCCTGCAGGCGCTCCGCGACCTGCCGCAGCAGTCCATCTCCGATCGGATGGCCGAGCGTGTCGTTGACGACCTTGAAGCGGTCGAGATCGAGACAGAGCACCGCGAACTCGATGCCGCGGTCGAGCTGCACCAGGGCCTGCTGCACGCGCTCGTGGAACAGGATTCGGTTCGGAAGCCGCGTCAGCGGGTCATGGTGGGCCAGGAACGCGATCTGAAACGCGTTCGCCCGGAACACCATGAGCGACTGCACGATGGTTCCGAGCTCGTCGCGCCGGGCCAGCGCGTTCAGATCGACCTCCAGGGTGTTCCGCGCCACCTGTTCCGTGGCCGCCGCGATCTGCTTCACCGCGCGCACCGTCGTCCTGGTCAGCAGCGCTGCCACGCCGAACAGCAGCATCGATCCGAGGAAGGACGCTGCAGCCAAGGTCAGTCTTATCCGCTCGGCCACCTGCGCGGACGCAACGGCCCGACCGCTCGCATCCTGCAGCGCATGCGCGGCGATCGCGTTGATCAGGCCGAGCACCTTGTCGGCGTTACGGTCGAACGGCTTGAAGAACTCGACGGCACTCGCGAAATCCAGCTCCAGCATGGACCCGAAGATGTCGATCGCGTCCCTGTAGACCCTGATCTCGGTGACGAGCTGCCTGAGACGGTGGCGGTCGGTCTCGGTGCTGAGGCTGCCTGCCTGCGCCTCCAGCCCATCCGCGAGCCGCGCAGTCTCTCCGACCAGCCCGGTGATCTCTGCCGCAACGTTCAGGCTCGACGCCTTGCTGGCCTGCAGGGTCGTCAGCCGATACAGGCGGCCGTTGATCCGCTGCAGCTCGCTGGCATCCTCCGACAGGCTCATCGCGACCGTGAGGTCGTGGTGCACGACGGTCTGTATCAGCGCCGACTGGTCGCCGGTCGCCACGATGCCGTGCAGGCTGGTCGCGAACAGGACGATCACCGCCAGTGCCGGGCAGAACGCCATCTTCAGCGCGAACGGCCAGTTCGAGAACCCGACGAGGACGAGGAGCCGGCGCCCGGCCGCCGGAAGCAGGCGCACACGGGCGAACTGGCCGCCTGCCCTGTCAGCTGACCACCAAGACACAGACTGCATGCTCCTCTCCCGTCGGAGAAGATCTATCGCAGGGCGAATAACAAATGATTAAAGATGATCAATAGCTCTAGTAGTTCTTATTCTTTGGACGACCGGAGGACTGCTGCTTTAATAAATCGTTAGTAAATCACCTTCAGGATCCCGGCGAGGCGTGTCAGGAAAGGGTAGCCTGTGCTCAGCGTGCCGCCGTTCGCCTTGCGGCGCTTGCTGCCTCGCCGTTCGCGACCGTCACCGCGGTCGAAGCCTGGTCACGGCGGCCGAGGGCGGTGGATCCGGAGGCCAGGTATCGTCGCGGTCGCCGCGATGTCGCTCATGGGCGTCATCCAGCCTGCCCGCGCCGCGTTCAGCACCAAGGATGGGCAGATCCTCGGACGCACGCTGGCGTTCGTGGGCGACGGCATGACCGGGACCGCGACGCTCGGCATCGTGTTCGTGCCGAACGATCCGCTGTCGCGGCGCGAGGCCGAGCAGATACAGGCCGTCATCGGAACCGGGCTCAACGCAGGACGCATACGCCTGTGCGCGAGCCTCGTCGCCGTCGACCAGCTCGCGGCCGTGGTGGACGTCAAAGCTCTCTACGTCACGTCCGGCCTGGCGTCGAACATGAAGGCGGTGTCGGACACCGCGTCGCGGCTGCACATCCCGACCGTGTCGATCGACATGGCCTGCGTCCAGTCGGGCAACTGCGTGGTGGGTTTCTCCAGCCAGCCGACGGTGCAGATCGTCATCGACCATGCCGCCGCGGAGCGCGCCGGCATGCATTTCCTGCAGGCGTTCCGCATGCTCGTGCGGGAGCGGTAGCATGCTTTCGCTTCTGCCTGCGCATCGGCGTCGCCGTGCGGTGCTGCTCGGGCATCTCGGTCATGGACGCGGCCGGGACCTGCTCCTAGCGGCCATGATCTCGCTGCTCTGCACCGCGTCGCCGCGCGCGCAGTCGATCGACTACGACAATGTCGAGGCGCTGTTCGGCGAGCCGGTCACCGCTTCCGCCACCGGCCAGCCGCAGCGGGTGTCGGAGGTCCCGGCGAACATGGAGATCATCACCGCCGACGACATCCGTCGCTCCGGTGCGGACAACCTGCCGGACATCCTGCAATTCGTCAGCGGCCTGGATGTACGTCGCTACGGGTTCGCCGCGGCCGATGTCGGCGTGCGCGGCTACAACGAGACCAGCAACCCGCGCCTGCTCGTGCTGATCAACGGCCAGCAGGTGTATCTCGATGATCTCGGCCGCACGCAGTGGTACACCTTGCCGGTGGAGCTCGACGAGATCCGGCAGATCGAGGTGGTGAAGGGACCCAACACCGCCCTGTTCGGCGTCAACGCCGCGTCCGGCGTGATCAACATCATCACCTACGATCCGCTGCGCGACGACGTGAACACCCTCACCACGCGTGCGGGCACACAGGGCTATGGCGCCTTGTCCGCCGTCGGCACAGCACACGTGGGCGACATGGCCGGGCTGCGCGTATCGGTCGGTGGCTTCCGCGCGCGCGAATACGAGCCGACCGGCGTCGCGCCGGACGATCTGCCGTTCCGCTCCTCTCCCGACCGCGATTCGATCAGCCTGGACGGCAAGCTGCGCGCGGGCCCGGGCATCGAGCTGTTCGCCTCGGGTGCCGTGGTGGACACGCGCATCTGGGAAGCCACGGCCTCTCCCTACTACGGCACCGACACCCAGCGTACCAACTGGTCCCGCCTCGGCATATCGGCGGACACGAGGTTCGGGCTGATGGGCCTCAGCGTCTACAGGAACGAGCTGCGCTACCTCTATGACGGGTCGAGCGAGCGCGAGGACCTGCACGACACCGTCTATGTCGTGCAGGCAAGCGACCTGGTGAAGCTCGGCGCCAGCCACACGATCCGTCTCGGCCTGGACTACCGCGACAACGACGCGACGTCGTCGGACGTGCTGGCGGGCAAGGTCGGCTACGACGTGACGTCGGCCAGCCTGATGTGGAACTGGCAGATCACCCCGAGACTGTCCCTGACCGATGCCGTCCGCTTCGACCACTTCGCCCTGAGCCAGCACGGCTACCTGGTGCCCGATGTCGGGTTCAGCGCCGCGTCCTACAACAGCCGCACGATCAACGAGCCGAGCTTCAACTCCGGCCTGGTCTGGAAGGCGACGGACGACGACACCCTGCGCCTGCTCGCCGCGCGGGGCCTGCAGCTCCCCAGCATCTACGATCTCGGCCTGCAGGATCGCCAGCCACCCGGTCCCGATGGACAGGGATACCTGTTCCTCGGACAGCCCGACGTCGACGCGTCCGCCGTCTCCAACGTCGAGGTGGATTGGGACCGCGTCCTGCCGATCCTGGGATCGACGCTGCGCTCGGCGGTCTACGCGCAGCGCACGGACAACATCCTGACCAATCCCTACGAGGCGCCGACGATCGGCGATGGCGCGATCCTGGACGGCGTCGAGGAGCAGCGCGCGATCGCGGCGAACGTCGGGCACAGCAGCGCGGTCGGCGGCGAGATCGGCCTGCGCGGCCAGTCCGCATCGAACTTCCGCTGGAACGTGAGCTATTCCTATATCTCGATCTCCGACCACCTCTCGGTCAACCAGACCGGCATCTACAGCCCGCAGGATTTCCAGCACAGCACGCCCACCCACGTCGTGGTGCTCGGCGCCGGCTATACCCGTGGGCGATGGGAGCTGGATCTGCAGAGCCGCTGGCAGTCCCGCTTCCTCGATTATCGTGCCGATCCGACGCAGATCACGCTGCAGCCGGTGGAGGTGAACGGCTACGTCGTGCTCGATGGCAGGCTCGGCTACCGGCTGACGAGGAACATCCTCGTCTCGGTCTCGTCGCAGCAGATCAACGCCTCGGATCAGACCGTCTCCGGCGGTTCGCCGGTCGAGCGCCGCGTCTTCGTGAGCATCTCGGCGCACCTGTAGCGGCGGCGACGGCTGCATCCGCCGATCTATCGCTCGGCCGCATCCCTGCGTGCGACATTCGAGCGATCCGTGAGGCACGCCTGCATGCTCGCGTAGAAGACGTAGGCATAGCTGGTACCCGACGCGTCATGTGAGACGATCGTCTCCACCGGAACGTTGCGGTCGTCGTAGACGTTCCTGACATGGACGGCGAAGCCGTTGTCATGGAGCATCTTCGCCTCGATCTCCGGCGAGAACGACGCGGAGCAGCCTCCATCCGAGTCCGCGATGAACCAGCTCCTGCCTGACTTTCCCGGTATCACGTCGGCCGGCGTTTCGGCCACGTCCGGTATCCCCTCGCCCGCAGTGGTCGGGAGCAGCCTGAGATCGATGAGCGGGGCGACGAACCTGTCGCTCGTAGCAGGCCAGGAGCCGGCGGCCGGAACGACGACCGCGGTGTTCCGGAACCGCTCCAGCACGCTCAGCCTCTCGCCGATCTGCAGGTCCTGGCAACCGCCCTGGCGCGCGAGGTCCAGATCCATCGCTTCCGGTTTCTCGCGATGCGTCCGGCTGTTGCCGCCGTGCAGGGTCAGGGCAGCCAGCGCGTCGGCGGAGCTGCACATGATGCCGGGCGCGGCAACGACCGCCTCCTCCGCCTCGGCGAGAGGAGAGAACGACAAACAGCCTATACTCATCATAAAGTACATTCGTATCAAAGCAGTCCAGTTCCTCCAGTATCGCCGCGCATCGTGAAGCAGTATGACGGTGTTCAGGCGTCGTTCAAGTAAAACACGTCATCATGTCATGGCTCGGCTTCCCGGAGGCTGGTGATGCCTCGGTCTCATAGAACGATCAGCTGCGCGCGTCTCGTCGAGATCAGGCGGCCAGCGCGGCGCCGGACTCCGGATCGCCGCGATGAGGGAGCGGCGAACGCCGGTGCCACGATGTCGCGGACGATGAAGAATTCGAGCGGGCGGAGGTACGGAAGGATGTCTTCCAAGCCCGTGATGCGACGCTCAGCTCCGGTAGGCGTCCAGGTAGCGCTGCATCTCCCGGCGCATGAAGCGCGAGCTCTCCTCGGCCTTCTCCTCCCAGGCGAACACGCAGGCCGTCATGATGCCGTCGAAGCCGATCTCGGCGAGCGTCGAGAAGAAGTCGTCCCAGGGCACTTCGCCCTCGCCGATGTTCAGGTGCTGGTGCACACGCGCCTTCGATCCCGGCGGATTGACGATGTAGCGCAGCCCCGACGAGGCCTTGTGGTTGAAGGTGTCGGCGACGTGGACGTGTGCCAGCACCGGTGCCGCCTCGCGCAGCATCGCCCTCGTGTCGTCGCCGAAGTAGAAGGTGTGCGGCGCGCAGTACAGGAACCGCACGTTCGGCGAGTCGATGGAGCGGACCATGTCGACCGCCGGCTGCAGCGTCTCGACGAAATCCTCCGGGTGCGGCTCGATGTTCAGCCCTACGCCCTCGCGCTCGAGGATCGGCACCAGCTCGTCCATCGACTCCCAGAACGCCGCCTCGGCATTCTCCGTCGTGCCGCCGGCACAGCAGGCGCTGTGGCCGCCGGAGGGGTTTTCGGGCGACGGGCCGCGCCCGAACTCCGAGTTCATCGTATCGACGCCGAGCTCCACGGCGATCCTGATCGCCGCCTTCCAGTAGCGCATCGCCGCACGCCGCTCGTGCTCGTGCGGGCTCGCCCAGCGATACATCGGCAGCAGCGAAGCGATGCCCACCCCGGCATCCTCCAGCCTGCGCTTGAACGCCCTGATGCGCTCCGGGTAGACGCGTGGATTGACCCACCAGTCGAGGAAGTCGGCGCGCGGCGACAGCTCGATATGCTCGTAGCCGAGCCGCGCCACGAAGTCCGGCAGGTCGAGCAGCGGCACCCGGCGATGCATGTAGGGATCGAGCGCGATCTTCATGCGGCCACCTCGTCGGTCGGATCGTAGAGAGCCGGCCGCGGCGGCATGGTGATCGGCACGACCGCGCCGCTGCGCTGCGCGCTGACGCAGGCGTCGGAGGCGACGGCGGCCGCGTAGCCGTCCCAGCTGCTCGGACCCACCGGTCCTCCCCGTCCGCAGCGGTCGACGAATTCCTGCAGCTCGACGTCGTAGGCGTCGACGAAGCGCTGCTTCCAGTCGGTCAGGATCGCCGTCGCGTTCATCGCCCCGAGACGCAAGCCGACCGCGGCGGGCTCGGGCAGCCGGGCGGTGCCGAGTTCGCCCACCACCTCGCACTGGATGTCGTACCCGTACTGGCAGTTGACGAAGATCTCGACGTCGATCCGCACGCCCGACGCGGTCTCCAGCAGGACGATCTGCGGATCGCGCATGTCGAGGCGGACGCGGCTCGACCGGCGCGGGAACACCACCTGGGCGGAGACGTAGTCGTCGCGGAGCAGCCAGCGCAGCACGTCGAGTTCGTGCACCAGCGTGTCGTTGATCGCCATCTCGGTGGTGAAGTGCGCGGGCGCGGTCGCGTTGCGGTGCGCGCAGTGCACCATCAGCGGCGTCCCGATGGCGCCGCCCTGCACCAGCTTTCTGAGCGCGCGGTAGCCGGCGTCGTAGGGGCGCATGAAACCGACCTGCACCAGCCGCCTGCCGTGCGCGATCTCCGCCTCGACGATCCGGCGGCAATCCGCCTCCGTGGTGGCGAGCGGCTTCTCGCAGAACACGAACTTGCCGGCCTCGATCGCCGCCAGCACGTACTGCGCGTGCGTCGCACCCCAGGAGGTGACGAGCACGGCGTCGACCTCCGGCGCCGCGATCAGCGCCTGGCCGGTCTCGTAGACCCGCACCTCCGGGTACGGCATGACCGCCGTCCGCGACTGCTCGAGGTCGATGTCGCTGGCGGCCACCACCGCCGCACCGCGCAGCACGTTGCTGCATCGCCTGATATGGTCCCGCCCGATCGCGCCGGTGCCGATCACGCCGATCCGGAGTGTCATGCCGCCGTCGCTCCGGCTCAGCCCAGCGTCGGCATCACGAACTCGGCCCCGGCGCGTATGCCCGTCGGCCAGCGCGAGGTGACGGTCTTCAGCTTGGTGAAGAAGCGTATTCCCTCCGGCCCGTGCATGTGGTGGTCGCCGAACAGCGAGGATTTCCAGCCGCCGAACGAGTGGAACGCCATCGGCACCGGGATCGGCACGTTCACGCCGACCATGCCCGCCTGCACGCCGTGCACGAAGGCGCGCGCCGCGTCGCCGTCGCGCGTGAAGATCGCGGTGCCGTTGCCGAACTCGTGGCCGTTGACCAGGTCCAGGGCATCGTCGAACGCCGGCGCGCGCACCACCGATAGCACCGGCCCGAAGATCTCCTCGCGGTAGATGCGCATGTCCGGGGTGACGTCGTCGAACAGCGTGCCGCCGATGAAGAAGCCGTCCTCGTAGCCCTGCAGTCGGAGGTTCCGGCCGTCCACGACCAGCTTGGCACCCTCGGCCACCCCGGTGTCGATGTAGCCGCTGACGCGCTCCAGGTGCGCCCGCGTGACCAGCGGTCCCATCTCCGCGTCCGCCTCGGTGCCGGCGCCGATCTTCAGCGCGCGGACCCGCTGCGCCAGCGTCTCGACCAGCCCGTCCGCCACGCCGCCGACCGCGACCGCGACCGAGATCGCCATGCAGCGCTCCCCTGCGGAGC
>CAXTOE010000007.1:17511-21119 GCA_964245685.1 uncultured Acetobacteraceae bacterium
TGCCGGTCTGCTGGATGTAGCGCGCGATCGGCGTCGAGCCCACGAAGCTGATGGCCTGGATGTCCGGATGCCGCAGCAGGGCGTCCACGACCTGCTTGTCGCCCTGGACGACCTGCATGACGCCGTCCGGCAGCCCGGCACGCTTCAGCAGGTCCGCCAGCATCAGCGAAGCCGAAGGGTCACGCTCCGACGGCTTGAGGATGAAGCAGTTGCCGGCGACGAGCGCCATCGGCATCATCCACAGCGGCACCATCACCGGGAAATTGAACGGCGTGATCCCGGCGACCACGCCGAGCGGCTGGCGCATCGAGTAGGCGTCGATCCCGCGCCCCGCCTGCTCGGTGAAGTCGCCCTTGAGCAGCTCCGGGCCTGCGGTCGCGTACTCCACCACCTCCATGCCGCGGGTGACCTCGCCGAGCGCGTCCGACAGCACCTTGCCGTGCTCCGACGTGATGATCGCGGCGAGATCCTTGGCGTGCTGCTCGAGCAGGTCGCGGAACCGGAACATCACCCTGGCACGGGCGAGCGGCGTCGTCGCCGCCCAGGCCGGGAACGCACGACGCGCCACGCTGACCGCCGCATCGACGTCCTCGGTGGAACCCAGCACCACCTGCCGCGCCACCCGGCCGCTGGCGGGCTCGAAGATGTCCGCTCGTCGGTCGCCGTGACCCGCGGTGCGAAGGCCGCCGATGAAGTGTTCGACCTGCTCGGGCATTGCCAGATTTCCTTTGAACGTCGGCGTACGGGATCGTCGTCAGTACGGCAGATGCGCCTGGTCGGGATCCATCGTGAACTTCCAGGCTCGGCGCGGTCCGGCCATGACGTTGAGGTAGTAGAGATCGAAGCCGTGCGGGGCGCCGACGGGATGGTAGCCTCTCGGCACCAGCACGACATCCCGGTCCGCGATCGCCATCGCCTCGTCGAGGCTGCCGTCCTTGGTGTAGACGCGCTGCAGCGCGAAGCCTGAGCCGCGTCGCAGGCGATGGTAGTAGGTCTCCTCCAGGTAGGTCTCGTTGGGGAAGTCGTCGGTGTCGTGCTTGTGCGGCGGGTAGCTCGACCAGTGTCCGCCCGGCGTCACCACCTCGACCACCAGCAGCGTCTCGGCGTCCGCGGTGTCGGGAAGGATGTTGCGCACGTGTCGGGCGTTGGTGCCGGTGCCGCGCACCAGCTCGCCGGCATCGGCGGGCGTGATCAGGCGCGGCTCGAACCCGCCCTGGGCGGGCGAGGCGCAGACCGCCAGCTCGACCGCTCCGACCGCGCGCACGGAGAAGGCGGTGTGTGGCGGCACGTAGACCGCGTGCGGGCCCGTCTCGAACGGATCGGAGCGGCCGCCGATCACGCCGAACTCGACGCCGCCGGCGGACACCTCCGCCGAGCCGCGCACCAGCACTAGGCACAGCTCGCGGCCGTCGCCCGGCCGCCTGATCACGTCGTCCGCGGGCAGGTCGAGCACCTCGAAGCCGACGAAGCGCCACCCCGCACTCTGCGGCGTGATGCGATGGACCACGCGGTCGGCGCCGGGCGCGCGCGGGTGGACGAGGAGCCGCGACATCAGCGCAGTCCCGCCTGAGACAGGAAGCCCGAGAGGTTGCGGTGCCCCATCGTCGCGTAGGTGAGCGGGTGCGCCTCGGCCGGATCCTGTTCCGCCTCGACCACGACCCATCCGTCATAGCGCGGCAGATGGCGGAACAGCGAGGGGAAGTCGAGGGAGCCGTCGCCGGGGACGGTGAAGATGCCGGCCAGCACGCTGTCGAGGAAGCTCCAATCCTCCCGGTCCGCCCGCGTGCGCACCGACGCGCGGATGTCCTTGCAGTGCACGTGGCCGATCCGGTCGCGGTAGCGCGCGGCGAGCGCCGCCGGATCGGCGCCCCCCCACGCGGCGTGGCCGGTGTCGAGCAGCAGCTGCACCTCGGCGCCGGTGTTGCCCATCAGCAGATCGATCTCGTCCGACGTCTGCACCACGGTTCCCATGTGATGGTGGTAGACCAGCTGTATGCCCTCCGAGAGCAGCGCGCGACCGAACGCGGTGAGGCGCTCGCCGAACGCCGCCCACTCGGCGCCCCGCAGCGTCGGGCGCCGCGACAGCCGCGCGCTGCGATCGATGTGGATCGTGTTGGAGGTCTCGCAGACGATCATCACGCTCGCCCCGGTGCCCAGAAGCAGATCGAGGTCCGCCCGCACCTGCCGGAACTCCTCCGCCGCATCGCGACGCAGCAGCTCGACGGAGTGCCAGCCCGACACGAAGCGCAGCCCGTGCGGCGACAGCGCCGCGTTCATCGCCGCAGCCGTCGCGGGGAACTTATGGCCCTTCTCCACCCCGTCATAGCCGGCCTGCGCGGCCTCCGCGAGGCAGGTCTCCAGCGGCGTGTCGCCACCGAGCGCGGGCATGTCGTCGTTGGACCAGGTGATCGGGTTGATGCCGATGCGGATGGTCATGATCTAGTCGCCGATCCGTTGCTGCCGGCGCGCTTCGAGGTAGAGCGCGTGCGCGTCGCGCACCTCCTGCCGCACCGAGACCTCCGGCACCGCCACGTCCCACCAGTTCCCGCCGGCATCGGTGGTGGCGACCGGGTCGGTGTCGATGACCAGCACCGCGGTCCGTTCGCTCGCCCGTGCGCGCTGCATCGCCGCCGCCAGCGCCGCCGGATCGGCGACCTTCTCGGCGACGGCTCCGAGCGCGCGCGCGTGGGCGACGAAGTCGATCGAGGGGTAGGCGACCATGTCCTGGCTGTCGGCCCAGAGATTGTTGAACGGCGCGCCGCCGCATTGCAGCTGCAGCCGGTTGATGCAGCCAAAGCCGTTATTGTCGAGCAGGACCACGATGATCTTGCGGCCGAGCATGACCGAGGTCTGCAGTTCCGAGTTCATCATCATGTACGAGCCGTCGCCGACCATGACGATCACCTCGCGGTCGGGACAGGCCATCTTGACGCCCAGCGCGCCGGCGATCTCGTAGCCCATGCAGGAGAATCCGTACTCCATGTGGTAGCCGCCCGGCAGCTCGGGCTGCCAGTGCTTCTGCAGCTCGGCCGGAAGACCGCCCGCCGCGCACACCACCACGTCGGTGGGCAGAGCGCCGCGATTGATCGCCCCGATCACCTGCGCGTCCGAGGGCTTCGACTGCTGCTCGCGTCCCGGCAGGCCGGTGTAGTGCCGCGCCGTCTCCAGCCACTGGCCACGCGCGCGCTCCGCCCGGCGGGTCCAGGCCGCGTCCGCGCGCCACTCCCCCAGCGCCGCCGAAAGCTCCGCGAGCCCCGCCTCCGCGTCGGCGACCAGCGGCATGGCCCGCGTCCCCGGGCCTGCGGCGGCGGCTTCCGTCGTCGAAGGGCTGCGCGTTCAGCCCGACGATCCTCAGCTCGCGATCGCGGAACAGCGACCAGGACCCGGTGGTGAAGTCCTGCAGCCTGGTGCCGATCGCCAGCACCAGGTCCGCCTCGCGCGCCAGGGCGTTGGCCGCCTCCGTGCCGCTGACGCCGATCCCACCCATGTTCATCGCGTGCGAGGCGGGCAGCGACGACTTGCCGCCCTGCGTCTCGCCGGCGGGCACGCGGCACTCGGACAGGAAGCGCGAGAGGCGACGCGCTTCCACGATGCGGTGGAGGCCACGC
>CAXTOE010000008.1:0-9371 GCA_964245685.1 uncultured Acetobacteraceae bacterium
CGCGCGGCGGCGGGCTGCGCCGCGAGCAGCAGCCGGGCGAGCCGGATGCGCACCAGCGTGAGCGACGGATCCGCCGACAGCAGCCGGCGATATGTCGCCTGCGCCGCCTCCGGCTGCTTCAGCGCCGCCTGCGCCACCGCCTGCACCATGAGGAGCGGCACGGTCGAGGCATTCACCGGCATCTCCGCCCCGGCCTGGTCGGGCGTATCGCCGGGGCGCTGGTCGACCAAGGTCAAGGCCTTCTGCGCGTCGCCGGCGGCGATGGCGAGGCTGGCCAGTCGGACCGTGAAGCGCGAATCGGCCGGCGCCGCCGTGTGGGCGCGCTCCAGCACGGCGGTCGCGTCGGCGGTCCTGCCCTGACGCAGGAGTTGGTCGGCTACCTGGTCGACCACCGGTTCGAGCGCCGGCGCCCGCTGCAGCACCGCGGCGAGCAGGCTGATCCGGTCGTCGGTGCGTCCCTGCAGCAGCGCGATGCGGGCCAGCGCGAGGCGCGCCGGAACGGAATCCGGGTGATCGTGCAGGACCGCCTCGAGGGCCTGACGCGCACCGGGCAGATCGAAGCGCACGACATGCAGGTCACCGGTAAGGAGGCCGACCGTCTCGCTGCTGCCCCCCTGCGTCCTGAGCTGGTCGATCATCCGTTCCGCCGCATCGAAGTCGCCGGCGTCCAGCAGCAGGCTGGTCAGCAGGACCTCGGTCTGCGGCTGCGCCGGCGCCAGCCGCACCGAGCGCTGCAGCGAGGCGATGGCGGCGTCGTTCTGATGCAGCGCCAGCTGCGCCGCACCGAGATGGGCGAACAGGACGGGATCCGCACGCAGCGTGAGCGCCCTCTGGTAGTCGATCAGGGCATCGGCCGGCCGGCCGAGCAGACACAGCGCGGTGCCGCGCAGATCATAGATCGCCGCATCGCCCGAGCCGGCTTCCGCCAGCGGGGTCAGGACCTCGAGCGCCTTCGCAGGTTGCTTGGCCTTGATGTGCATCTGCGCCAGCAGTGCCACGCCGCGGGCGTCGCCGGGGCTGCGCGCGACGTAGCGTATGGCGGCGTCGAGCGCCTGCGCCGTCTGACCCACCTGCTGCTTGACGACGGCCTGCACCAGGTAGGCGCCGGGATACTGCGAGATGAACGTCGAGAGCCTGTCCAGATCGGCATTGGCCGCGGCGAACCGCCCTGCCCGCATCAGCAGGATGGCGCGGTAGTAGATCGCGCGCGCGTTGCCGGGCATCGACGACAGCACCGCGTCGACGTCCGCCTGCGCACGCTGATTCTGGTCGAAGGCGATCAGCACGCCGGCCCGGTCCAGGCGGAAGGCATACTGGCCCGGCGCCGCCGCGACCGCCTTGTCGGATGCCGCGATCGCCGAGGCGGCGTCTCCCTTGTTGGTCAGCAGCGCGGCATGGAGCTGCAGGGCCTCGGCGGAGCCGGGGTCGATCGCGAGGGCGGCGTCGATCTCTCGCGCCGTCAGGGTCATGTCGCCCCGGCTGCTCGCGAGCTGCGCCTCGGCCAGCAGCGGCGCCGCGCGGCTGGGCGCCCGGCGGCGAGCTTCCGCGAGGGACTGTTCGGCGGCGTCGGCATGGCCGAGCAGCATCTGCGCCTTGCCGCGCGCGACCGCGGTGATCGCGGCAGTCTCTGGGCTACCCTGCCCGCCAGGAAAATCGCGCAGCAAGTCGCGGGCGCGGCCCTCGTTGAGGTAGGCGGAGGTCAGCAGCGACTGGGTCGAGGCGGCGTCGTAGCTCGCTTCCTGGGCATGGCGGCCTTCCTTCTCCGCCGCCTCCGGATCACCCAGCTGCAGGTCGATCATGCCGAGGCGGTAGTGGGCGGCGGCATTCCCGGGGTCGGCCTGCACCGTCTTGCGCAGCACGAGCCGTGCTGCGGGCAGGTTGCCGACGCTCGCCAGCCGGGCGGCTTCGCCCAGGTCGTCGGCGGCTCCCGCCGCTGCCGGCCAGAGCGCGGCCACGAGGAGGGCCGCTGCTGCGCTGCGTGGTCTACGCGTCATGGCCCAGCTCCATCTTCTCTGGCTCCAGCCCGATGGCGTTCGTCAGGCCGTGCGCCTCGATTAAACCGTAGAGGGTAGGCCGACTGATCCCCAGCAGCCTGGCCGCGGTGCTCAAGGTGCCGCCTCTCGCCAATGCCATCTGCAGGACCTCGTGCTCTGCCCGCATGCGCACCGCACGCAGGTCCAGGTTCGGCGTTTCGATCTTTCCCGCCTGATCTTCGTGCGGCGACAGCTCGAGGTCCTCGGCGTCGATCGTGCGCGTCTCGCTCATCACCACGGCACGCTTCATCCGGTTCTCGAGCTCGCGGACGTTGCCGGGCCAGGCGTGCGACGCGATCACGTGGAGTGCCGCGTCGGTGAAGCCGCGCAGGTTGCGGCCGAACTCCTTGTTGAACCGGTGCAGGAAGTAGCGTGCCAGCAGGACCGGATCGCCCGGACGATCGCGCAGCGGCGGGATGCGCACCGCAACCGAGTTCAGGCGGTAGAACAGATCCTCCCGGAACCGCCCGTCGGCGATCTGCGCTTCCAGCGCCCGATGGGTCGCCGAGACGATGCGCACGTTTACCTGGATCGGCTTGCGGCCACCGATCCGCTCGATCACCTGGTCCTGCAGGAAGCGCAGCAGCTTGACCTGCAGCGGATGCGGCAGGTCGCCGATCTCGTCGAGGAACAGGGTGCCGCGATCGGCGCTCTCGATCTTGCCGATGGTTGTCTTCACCGCGCCGGTGAACGCGCCGCGCTCGTGGCCGAACAGCTCGCTCTCGAGCAGCTCTGCCGGTATCGCGCCGCAGTTGATCGCGACGAAGGGCTGCTTGGCGCGCGGACCCAGATCGTGCAGCGCGCGCGCCAGCGCCTCCTTGCCGGTGCCGCTCTCGCCCAGCAGCAGCACCGGCACGTTGGTCGCGGCCAGCTTCTCGACGGTGCGGCAGATCTTCAGCATCGCGTCGCTGGCAGTGATGATGCGGGCGACCGGACTTGCGCCGGGAGCCTCGGCAAGGCGGCGGTTCTCGTCCTCGAGCTGGTGGATGCGCAACGCGCGGCCGACGATCGAGCGCAGGATGTCGATGTCGACCGGCTTTTCGTAGAAGTCGTAGGCGCCGCTCGCGATCGCACGCAGCGCATGGGCGCGGTCGCCGTTGCCGGTAGCCACGATCACCTTGATCTCGGGACCCATACGCAGCACCGAGTCGAGCACGGCGAACCCTTCGCTCACGCCGTCCGGGTCCGGCGGCAGGCCGAGGTCGGTCACCACCACTGCGGGCCGGTGCTTCTGCACCAGGGCGAGCGCCTCGGTGCGCCCATGCGCGGTCAGCAGCCTGTAGCCGGGGAACGCCCAGCGATACTGGCTGCACAGGCCTTCGTCGTCTTCCACGATCAGAAGGATGGGGAGGCTCATCGGGCGTGCTGCATCGCTGGTCTGATGTCCTGTCGTGCGGTGACGCCGGCATCGAGCGGAAGCGACAGGCGCATCGTGGTGCCGGCGCCGGGTTCGCTGGTCACAATGAGGTCGCCGCCCGCCTGGCGCAGCAGCTGGCGCGCCTGATAGACGCCGATGCCGAACCCGTCGCTCTTCGACGAGCTGAAAGGGCGGAACAGCTGCGCGCGTATGAAGTCCGACGTCATGCCGTGTCCCTGGTCGACGATGTCGATCAGCACCCGGCGCTGCGCCCGCTGGCAGCGTATCCGCACCGAAGCCTCCGCCGGCGAAGCCTCGAAGGCATTGTTCAGCAGGTGGGTGACGACGTCCTCGAGCGCGCCGGCCGCCATCGCGATACGCACGTCGCCGGCGGATGCGGTAGCCTGCTCGAGGTGGATGCGACGCCGGCGTTCCGGCCTGCAGCCGTCGATGACCGCCTGCAGGCGGTCGCTCACGGTCAGGCTCGGCGCGGGCTCCGCGGGAGCCTCCGGCGGCGCCTTCAGCCGCGCCAGCAGGACGTTGATCTTCTGCACCGAGGCGCCGACGGTCGCGAGCATGTCGCGCTGGAACTCGGGATTGCTGATGTGACATTCGGCGTTCGCCATCAGCAGCGAGAGCTGGCTCGAAAGGTTCTTGATGTCATGGGCCACGAAGGCGAAGCGCTGACCGTGTTCCCGCAACTGGCGTGTCTGCAGCAGCGTCTCCGCGGCACGCTGCTCGGCGATGGTGTTGGCGACCTCCCGACCGACGATGCGCAGCAGCGCGAACACCTCGTGATCGAGGACGAACGGCGCACGCGGTCGTGCCACCAGCACGAAGCCCGAGAGCCGGCCGCCGTGGCTGAGCGGCACGGCAAGCCACAGATCGGTCGATTCCCCCGGAGCCGATGCCGCTGCGCGGGGCAGCCACGGCATGCCCGCGGGCGCCTC
Source organism: uncultured Acetobacteraceae bacterium (assembly GCA_964245685.1). Lineage (GTDB taxonomy): Bacteria > Pseudomonadota > Alphaproteobacteria > Acetobacterales > Acetobacteraceae > Lichenicoccus. The sequence continues at coordinate 4,341 of CAXTOE010000008.1, forward strand.
GACCACCCAGCTTCCATCCCGGAACAGCGCGACCAGCGGATGCTCCGCCGGGATCGGCGCGATCGCCGGCGGAAGGTTCCACGATCCGGCCCAGCGGAACACCCCATCGTCGGGCTCGCGTAGGAACACCAGGCCGCCGGGACTGTCCACCGTCTGCGCGACCGCCTTGATCACGCGCGTGTGCAGGGCGACCGGAACCTCGGTTTCCGACAGCGTCGCGATGCAACGCAACCACTCGAGCCGGTAGTCGAAGCGGTGCGACAGGAAATTGTGAATGATCAGGTTGCGCAGGCTCGATCGCGCCGACCCTGAAGTGAGGAACAGCGCGGCCGCGAGGATGCCGCCGCAGACCAGGCTGACCTCCACCACCATGCCCCATTCACTCTCGCGGCCGGGGCCAAGCTCGCGCACGATCTCCCCGGTCGCCGCGAGGGCGAGCAGGAAGATGCCGATCGCGACGAGGCTCGCGCTGTAGAACACGGCGCGGTGCGACACCTCGATGGTGGCACTCCAGCGCCGGCGGCGCAGCGCGAAGAGGGCGAGCAGGGGCGTCAGCAGCGCCATCAGCACGACGCGCCCGTTCATCAGCACCGACGAGATGCGCCGGAACAGGGCGGCATCGCTGTAGAGGACGACGTCGTAGAGGAACAGGCCGCCGATGGCGACGCAGGGCAGCGTGAGATGCCAGCGCAGGTCGTCCAGCGCGTTGCGGTAGAGGTTCTCGATCAGCAGGATGGCGCAGGCGGCCAGGCCGAGCCTGCCGTCTATGCCGAGCGGCAGCAGCAGGCTGACGTGGGAACTGAGGGCAAGGCAGGCCGTCGGTGCCAGCACGGTGAGGCCGAGACCGCTCAGCCGGCCCGCGCGGTCGGCGCCGTCCGGCACCGATCGGTGATACAGCTGCAGGACGAAGCCGAACCAGGCGGCCGACTGGATGAGCTCGAGGGTGCTGCCGAGCTGGCCCGTGGCGGCGACGCCCGCTGCGATCGCGCCGGCCCAGCCCGACGTGATCAGGCAGCTCCCCGCGAGCACGATGACGGTGCGATCGAGCCGTACGCAGCGAAGCACGAACACCGCCAGGAGAAGGTAAAGCACGGCACAGGCCGCATGCAGCGCCACCGACATCGTCATGCTGAGATCATGCAGGAGGACACCGGACCTCCCATGATCAGAAGGGACGGGTCCGGCCGGGTTCGTCGTCGCGCGGCGCCCGGATCGCATCCGTCGCCGCTCCGTTGCGGTTCGACACCGATGAGCGTCGTGCGCCGATGGCCGAGGCACTCGCGCGGCGGCGACGGATCATGCCGACGCCGAACAGGCCGACCGAGAGCAGCGCGGCCGAAGCCGGTTCCGGAACGCTCAGGGTGTGGCTGGCATAGCCGAGATCGGCGACCTCGAAAGAGGGCGAACTATCCGTCTCCTTCAGCACCACGCTGTCGAAGGTTGCGCCGCCGGCGAGATTGACCAGCGCATACTCGCTGCCGCCGTAGCTCCGCCCGCCGTTCGCGAGGTTGACGTTTGCCGCGGCGATGACCTGGCTGCCGGTGATGGACGCGATCTGCTTGCCCCTGCTGAGCAGATCGAGCTCATTCCCGGGGTCGACCGATCCCCAGAGGAAGTCAAGGGCGGCCTGAGGTTGATCGAACGACAGAGTGATCGATCCGGTACCGGTCGAGAGATAGGAACCGGTCCAGAAGCTCGGATCATCGGCGGTGCCGCCTGAGACCGGCGCCGCGTACTGATTCAGCACGCTACCCTGCACGATCGCAGCACCCGACGCCATCATGATTCCGACAGCTTCGGAGCCTGTGCCGATCGTCGAGGGAGTGCGACCGACCTCGCCGTCCAGGTCCAGCTCGTTGATGGGACCGGTCAGGGACAGGATCGCGCTCGAGAAGGTGACGGTGGCGCCGGTGATCGCGTCGGCATGCGCGGGAAGATGCGCGTCCGACGCGAGCAACGCAGCGGCAGCCGCGCCCGCAAAGATGTAACGGACACGCAACCTGCGTCGTCGGGTTCCGATCATCGCCGCCACTCTCCGTTCAGCTGCGACGGCCGCTGGCCGCCGCGCCGCAGAGGTCTACCACATCCGAAACGTTTATGCACGTTCTGGTTGTAAAAATGCGCGCGGTGTGGAAGATTAAGACGATCGCTACGGACCAGGATCCCGCTCGGCGTTCCGACATCGCCGTACGAAAGATGCGATACCGGACGGGTCAATTTGCAATATCGTTACGACATGCGCGGCGGCAATCTCGGCTTCATCGATGCCCTGCGCGGCTACGCCGTCACGCTGGTCATCGCGAGCCATGCCTTGCCGATGGTCCACGAACTTCCCTGGACGGTGAAGCGCTTCAGCAATCTCGGCTTTCTCGGCGTGCAGCTGTTCTTCGTGGTGAGCAGCATCACCCTCGCGCGCTCCTGGCGGCGCCGGGAAGCAAGCGCGCCGCCGCGGCTGGGAGATTTCCTGGCGCGCCGCGTCTTCCGCATCGCGCCCGCCTACTTCCTCGCGGCACTCGGGTATTTCTGGCTGCTGCCACGCGGCACGTGGGATGCCGCGCGCGTCATCCACTTCATGAGCTTCACCAACGGCTGGAGCCCGGCGCAGATGCCGACCGTCCGGGGCGCGTGGATCGGCGTGCCGGGCGGATGGAGCATCGAGGCCGAGTTCGCCTTCTACGCGCTCTTTCCGGTCCTGATAGGCAGCCTGCGCGGGCCGCGGCGAGCTCTGTGCGCAGCCCTCGTGAGCCTGCCTGTCGCCTGGGTCGCGAACATGCTCGGACGCGGCGCCTACCAGGCGGTCTACGGCGTCGCGGCGACGGAGCAGTTCCTCTATTACTGGCTGCCGAACCAGCTTTCGGTGTTCCTGTGCGGCCTGGTCGCCTACGAGTGCATGGCGTCGCTCGCGCGCGGCGGCAGCTGGCAGCGTCTCGGCGAACGGCTGACGCCGTACGCGCCCATCCTGCTGGGAGCCGGCGTGCTCGGCTTCGCCTCGCTTGCCCTGCTGCCCTGGCCGCGACTTCCGACTCCGGCGGCCGCGTTCCTGACGTCGCACATCCTCGCCGCGATCTCGTTCGGCGCCATCGCCGTCGCCTTGGCGCTGCGGCCGATGCCGCTGATCGCCAATCGAACGATGGTGCGTCTGGGGCAGGCGAGCTTCAGCGCCTACCTGCTGCATTTCGCGGTCCTCGAGGCGGTCAGGCGCCTGCTGCCGAGCATGCTGCTGGCGCCGCGCGGGGTCTGCGCGGTGGCGGTGAGCGTCTCGCTGTTCCTGCTCGTCCTCGCGGTCACCGGGCTCATCGCGCAAGCGAGCTACCGGCTGATCGAGTTGCCCGCGATCCGCTGGGGCGAGCGGGTGACGCAGGCCCTGGATCCGGTCCGCCCGATCTCCCGCGCGAATCAGCGGCGCAGCAGGGCCAGCACGATCTCGGCGACGATGAGCAGGACGACGGTCAGTTCCATCGCCGCCGCGCGTCCCCCGGAGGCCTCGTCGTAGAGGGCGGCGTAGGTGTCCCGGATTATCGCGAGCTTGCGGTCCACGGCGGCACTGACCAGGCTGACCCGGAACAGATCCAGTGCCGCGGTGTAGACGCGCGCCAGGTAGACGTCCTCGGTGACCTGCAGGGCGTTGTCGACCTTCTCCGTGAGCTCGGTCACCTCCGCGACGAGCGTGTAGAGGCGGCGCGCGAGCCCAGCGAAGCGGCGCGACGACAGCAGGCCGCTGCTCCTGCGGGTTGTCTCCACCAGATCGTACATGCGCGGCAGCTCGTCGTCGAGCAGCTCGTCGTAGTAGCGCATCTCCAGCAGCTGCGCGTTGGCCACCTCCAGCACGTCGATCACGTCGGAGTCGCCACGTGGCTCATAGATGAAAGCGCGGTCCCAGGTCAGCACGACCATGTCGTCGGTGTAGTAGGAGAACCGCTTGCGCAGCAGGTCCTCGCGTGCGCCCTCGGAGAGCGGCCTTCGCTCGCCGGAGAGCAGCGGGATCAGGTCGAGGCGCTGCTGGATGTCGGCGGCGCAGACGGGCTGGTCGAACGACCGTACCAGGCCCAGCAGGTAGTCCTCCTCCAGGATGGTCTGCGTCGGCCGTTGCAGGGCATCGGCGAGCAGTCCGCGGAGCTGCGCGGTGAGGGACGCCCAGACTGGATGGCCAGTCCCCGGGCCGATGACGGCGTCGACGGCGTTCAGCAGGTTCGCGAAGTCGGTCCAGCCAAGGTCGTGGGCAGGGACATCCAGCGCCAGGCTGAGCACGCCGAAATCGTATAGACGGGCGGTTGCGCTCGCGAGCACCGAACCGTTGGGAAGCTCGAGCGGCACCGGCTCCAGCGTCAGCACCACCGGCGGCACATCGTAGGCGACGGCCTTCGGCGAGGTCGCGCTCAACCGCCTGCGCGCGCTGCCTGCACCGGGACGAGCGCTCCAGATCGCCTCGGCACGGGCGAGATCCACCGCGTAGGCGACATCGAACAGCCGGTAGGCGATGACCTCGCCCGAAGCCACGCGCGGAACCGCAGAGGCTTTCACCTCGGCTCGCGCCTGCTCATCATCGTGCCGGTCGAAAGGTCAGGCCGACCCCCTCCAGGATCTCGGGGATGGCCGCCTTCACCTGGAAGAAGCCGCGGCTCGCATGCGGCCAGGCGCGGCTGTCCCAGTCGCGCCGCAGGCGCAGGCACGGCGGCAACGCGGCAGCGGATGGTCCCACCGTCGCCCAGGCCGTGACCACCGGAAGCGTGCCCGCCCACCCCTCCTGCACAGGGCCGGAAGGACAGCCGAAATGCGCCGACGCACGGGCCAGCGCGTCCGCCATGGCGTCGCGGTCGAGCTGGCGCACGGGGTCCGCCGCACCCTCGTCATGCGCGAGCAGCCCGGCCACGCGCGTCACCCGCGCCGCGCCGAGCGGCAGGGTCTCCGGCTGCAGGTCGTCGAGGTGCAGCAGCAGCGCCACCGGCGATGACGGCGGCAGGTCGGCCGCCGGCAGAGCGATCGCGTTCCGGTACTCAGGCTCCTCCAGCGGCGCCGGATCCTCCTCGAGCC
>CAXTOE010000008.1:9381-10345 GCA_964245685.1 uncultured Acetobacteraceae bacterium
GATCGTAGCGCCCGTCGGTGTAGCGACGGATGTTCTCCGCGCGCGCCACGTAGACCTTGCCGCGCGTGTGCAGGCCGCCGACCCAGCGCCAGGACAGGGTGTTGCTCGCGGGGTCGCTGTCGATCAGGTGACGCGCGAAGAAGTCGGCACCCAACGCCCAGGGCAGCCGCAGCGTGAAGATCCAGATCGAGGCGAACCACATCCGGGCGTGGTTGTGCAGCCAGTTGGTCGCCACCAGCTCGCGCGCCCAGTCGTCGAAGCCGTCGATGCCGGTGTTGCCGGCTACCGCGTCGTGGAACACGCGGCGCAGGCCGCCCTCGGTCGCGAGCCGGTCGCGTCCCTGCAGGACGAGGCGCCGATACTCGGTCCAGAGCCACGGGCGCGTCTCCAGGTGACCCTTGAAATAGCTGCGCCAGAACACCTCCTCGACCAGCTTGGCCGCCGCCGCTGGCCCGTGGGCGGCCAGCGCCGCGGCCACGACCTCCTGCTCCAGCACCAGCCTGCGGCGCAGATAGGGCGACAGCGCGGAGGTGGCGGATTCGCTCTCCGGCCCGTGGTCGGTGTTGCGTCCGGCGGCGTAGGCGGCACCCATGCGCGGGACGAACCCGGCGAGGCGGGAAAGTCCGGCGGCACGGGTGGCGGGAAAGCTGCGATCCATCTACGTCATGTGGGATCGGGAACCCCCACCACCATGGCGCCCGGACACGACCGGCGACGCCGTGGCAACAGGCCGGGTCGTGCCGCCGTTGACCGACGCTTCACCGGAGACCGCATCATGCCTCGCCCGATACGCCTGATCACGGCAACCGCGCTCCTCGGCGCCAGCCTGGCGTCGCTCGCCGGCTGCAACGGGGCGACGCCGCCGGAGGGGCCCGGACAGAACGCGGCCCTTCCGGCGATGCAGTCGGGTCCGACCACGGTCGGGCCGGCCGGCCTGGGCCCGGCCGGCTCCGACACCCCCGTC
>CAXTOE010000008.1:10355-14135 GCA_964245685.1 uncultured Acetobacteraceae bacterium
GTATCGGCTGCCGGTCCGTCGCTGCACTAGCGACGCGAGGACGCTCACGCTCCGGTCACGCCGGCAGCAGCCGATACAGCGTGGTCGGGCGCAGCGTGCGATCCTCCAGCTCCAGCGAGGTCGCGACGTCGTAGCGGGCGAGCTCGCGCAGGCCGCTATCGGGCAGGTAGGCGCGGCCGGGATCGGCGACGTGCACCTCCGTGGTCTCGGCACAGCGTCGCAGCCAGGGCAGGATGTGCCGGCTCATCGGCGCCTCGTAGCAGACGTCGCCGCACAGGATCAGGTCCCAGCGCGACGGAGTGCCGACCAGGTCGGCGGCGAGCGGCAGCACCGTCACGTCGTTGAGGCGGGCATTCAGCTCGATCGCCGCGATCGCCACGGCATCGATCTCCGCCGCCTCGACCGTGCGGGCGCCGGCCAGGGCGCAGGCGATGGCGGCGACACCGCCGCCGGCGGCGAAATCCAGCACCCGCCGACCCGCCACCAGCTCGGGATGATCGAGCACGTGCCGTGCCAGCGCCTGGCCGCCGGGCCAGGCGAACGCCCAGAACGGCGGCTCGACGTGGCGGACCAGCCAGTCCTCCGAAGCCTGCCAGATCGGCGTGATCGCGTCGGCGAGGTGCAGTCGGATCTGCGGCAGCAGCGGGGCCGTGCCCACGATCGTATGCGCCATGACGAACCGGGCGGCATCCGATCCTCCGGCCGGCTCCGGCGTCACGGGTGGACCTGGCCGAGCAGCAGCGCCGCCGCCACCGCCAGCCCCGCCTCGCGGTTGCTGCGGAACAGGGCCAGGCAGAGCGGCGCGTCGGCGATGTCCAGACGCCGCACCTGAGCGGCCAGCAGCGCGGCCGGCAGCAGCAGCGCCGGCCAGAACAGCCAGGACAGCCCAGCCAGCGTGGCCGACGCGGCGAGTGCGGCCAGGGCCAAGCCGTAGGCGGCAGCGACGAAGCGGCGCGGCCGGTCGGCCATCAGTCGCGACGTGGACTTCACCCCCGCCCGCGCATCGTCCGCCATGTCCTGGAACCCGTAGATCGTATCGAAGCCGAGGTCCCACAGGATCGCCGACAGGTAGAGCGCGACCCAGGCCGCGTCGATACGTCCGCTGGCGGCGGCATAGCCCATCGGCGCGCCGAAGCCGAAGGTGAAGCCCATCATCAGCTGCGGCCACCAGGTCACCCGCTTCGCCAGCGGGTACAACCCGACCAGCAGCAGCGAGCCGCCCCCGAGCGCCCAGCACAGCGGCGGCAGGCAGAGCAGCACCGCGAGCCCGGCGAGCAGCAGCACGCCGAGGAAGATCGCGGCCTCATGGAGGCCGAGCGCGCCAGAGGCCAGCGGACGACCCGCGGTGCGGGCGACACGGCGGTCGATGTCGCGATCCCACATGTCGTTGACGACGCATCCGGCCGACCGCATCACCAGGCTGCCGGCGGCGAACAGCAGCGCCAGGCGCAGGCGCCGCTCCGGCGGCACGCCCGACGGCAGCAGGATGCCCCACAGGCCGGGCAGGAACAGCAGCCAGGTGCCGATCGGCCGGTCGAGGCGGGCCAGCAGGGCGAACGCCCGCAGCTTCGGCGGCAGGCGCGCGACCCAGCCGGTGGAGACGATGTCGGTGTGCGCCATGGGGCCGCCATTCCTCGCCGCGACGTTCGCCGCTATGCGTGCGCCTCCAATGCTGCGCCGGATCGGCGGGGTCAACCGGGAGTGCTGGCAGGATGGCGGATCAGCCGCGGCTCTACGTCGATCCCGACGCGGCGACGCTGCAGGCCGGGGTCACGCTGCCGATGCGGGGAGCGCAGGCGCACTATCTCGGCACGGTGCTGCGTCGCGCCGCCGGCGACGGGGTGCGGCTGTTCAACCCGCGCGACGGCGAGTGGCAGGCCGACATCGAGAGCCTGCACCGACGCGGCCAGGGCGGCTTCGCGATCAGGTCGCGGCTGCGGCCGCCGGTGCCGGAGGCGGGTCCGCTGCTGCTGTTCGCGCCGGTCAAGCGCGACGCCACCGACCTGGTGGTGCGCATGGCGACCGAACTCGGCGTGAGCGGGCTGCGGCCGGTGATGACGGCGCGCACCAACGCGGCACGGATCAATCTGGAGCGGCTGCAGGCGATCGCCACCGAAGCCACCGAGCAGTGCGAGCGCCTGAGCGTGCCGACGATCGCAGCAGGCTGCCGGCTGGACGCGCTGCTGGCGGAGTGGCCGCAGGCGATCGGGCTCGCCGCCGCGATCGAGCGGATGCCGGCCGAGCGAACGCCGGCCGAGAGAGGCGCACCCGAGCGGCCGCTTCCCGCGGCGCTGCTGATCGGCCCGGAGGGCGGCTTCACGCCGCCGGAGCTTGACGCGCTGCGCGGCCGCCCCTTTGTTACGCTCATCTCGCTGGGACCGCGCATCCTGCGGGCGGAGACCGCCGCGGTGGCGGGGCTCGTCTGCCTGCAGTCGGCGCGCGAGCGGTGGGGGCTGGCGCCGGACGGCCGGCCGTCGCGTTGAGTTCGTGAACCAGACCAGACCGGGCGGCGGGCGACAGGCCCCGCTCCCGCCAGCCATGCCCGCGGAGCCCGATGTCGAACCCAGGTGACCAGGACGAAACCCCGATCGCGCAGGGTGCGGGCGTCGCCGCACAGCTCGCCGGGCATCTCGCGCACGGCTGCAAGCCGCGCGCCGACTGGCGGATCGGCACCGAGCACGAGAAGTTCGGCTTCAAGCGCGCCGACCTGTCGCCGCCGCCCTACCGGCCGGACGGCATCGAGGCGGTGCTGAGCGGCTTGGCATCGCGTTCTGACGGGCTGTGGGCGCCGATCCACGACAGCGCGCAGCTGATCGGGCTGAAGGGCAGCGGGGTGCATGCCGGCGGCTCGGTCTCGCTGGAGCCGGCGGGACAGTTCGAGCTGTCCGGCGCGCCGCTCGGCAGCGTACACGAGACCGAGGCCGAGATGCGCGCGCACTTCGCGGCCCTGCGGGCGGTGGCCGGACCGCACGGGCTGGGCTTCGCGCCGCTCGGCTTACATCCCACATCGACCCGCGCCCAGATGCCGTGGATGCCGAAGAGCCGCTACGCCATCATGCGACGCTACATGGCCGAGGTCGGCACGCTCGGCCTCGACATGATGCTGCGCACCTGCACCGTGCAGGTGAACCTCGATTACGGATCGGAGGCCGACATGCGTCGCAAGCTGCAGGTCGCACTCGCCCTGCAGCCGGTGGCGACGGCGCTGTTCGCCAACTCGCCGTTCCGCGATGGTCGGCCGGCCGGGCTGCTCTCCGAGCGCGCCCAGGTCTGGACCGACACCGACCATGCCCGCTCGGGCATGCCGTCGCTGTTCTTCGAGGAGGGGTTCGGCTTCGAGCGCTTCGTGGCCTGGGCGCTGGACGTGCCGATGTACTTCGTCAGCCGCGATGGCGGGCTGGTCGACGTGGCCGGGCTGTCCTTCCGGCGCTGGCTGGAGGGCGCGGAACCGCGGCTCGCCGGCCTGGTGCCGACCCTGGGCGACTTCGACGACCACCTCACCACGATCTTCACCGACGTGCGGCTGAAGCGCTTCCTGGAGATGCGCGGCGCCGATGCAGGCAGCCCGGCGATGATGGCGGCGCAGTCGGCCCTCTGGGTCGGGCTGCTGTACGACGAGGCGGCGCTGCATGCCGCCGCGGCACTGGTGCGGCGCCATCCCTGGCAGGACTACGTCGCGGTGCGGGCGCGCGTGCCGCGGGAGGGCTTGTCGGCGCGATGGGATGCCGGCAGCCTGCGTGACCTGGCGCGCGACATGGTCGCGATCGCGTCGGACGGACT
>CAXTOE010000008.1:14145-19592 GCA_964245685.1 uncultured Acetobacteraceae bacterium
CGGCGGCCCGACACAGGCGGAGCACTGGCTGGAGCGCTACCACGGCGCCTGGGGCGGCGATGCCTCGCGCATCTGGGCCGAGGCGGAGATCTAGCCGATGCGCCCGGAATCGCGGTGCCAGGCATGAGCACCGAGATGACCAGGCGCGCGGTGGTGCTCGCGACCGCCGCCGGCACGCTCGCCCCTGCGGCCCAGGCCGCACCGCCGACGAGGCTGAAGCTGCGTCTGCTCGAGACCTCCGACCTGCACATGTTCGTCTACGACTACGACTACTATGCCGGCCGGCAGGACAACACGGTCGGGCTCGCCAAGGTCGCGACCCTGCTCAAGGCCGCCCGGTCGGAGGCGCGCAACAGCCTGCTGTTCGACAACGGCGACATCATCCAGGGCAACCCGCTCGGCGACTACATGGCGCTGCCCGGCCATCTCGGGCCCGAGCAGGTCCACCCGATGTTCCGGGCGATGAACCTGCTCGGCTACGACGCGGCCACCTTCGGCAACCACGAGTTCAACTACGGCCTGGAGTTCCTGCAGACGGCGCGACGCGGCGCGAACTTCCCGTTCGTCTGCGCCAACATCGAGACCGTCGACGGCCGGTCCTTCGCCCCGCCCACGATCGTGCTGCGCAGGCAGGTGACCGACGAGGCGGGACACCCTCACACGCTGCGGATCGGCGTGATCGGCCTGGTCACGCCGCAGATCATGGTGTGGGACCATGCCAAGCTCGAGGGCCGCATCCGCACCACCGACATCGTGGCCGCAGCACGACGCCACGTGCCGGAACTGCGCCGACGCTGCGACCTGGTGATCGCGCTCAGCCACTCCGGCATCTCGTCGGCTCCGCGCCAGGAGGGCGAGGAGAACGCATCGCTGCACCTGGCGGCGATCGCGGGCATCGACGTGGTGTTCACCGGCCACGCGCACCGGGTGTTCCCGGGCCCGGACTATGCCGGCGCCGCGGGACACGACCTCGCCGGGCTCGATGCGGTGCGCGGCACGCTCGCGGGAAAGCCTGCGGTGATGCCGGGCTTCTGGGGCAGCCATCTCGGCGTCATCGACCTGACCCTGGAGCGTGACCAGGCAAGCGACATGGCCGGTGCCTGGCGCATCGCCGGGTTCGAGGTCGAGGCGAGGCCGATCTACCGGCGCGACGGCCGCACGCCGATCTCGCTGGCGCCCGACGATGCGCGCGTGCTCGCGGCCGCCGCACCGGAGCACGCGGCGACGCTGCGCTGGATGGAGCAGCCGGTCGGCAGCACGACACAGCCGATCAACAGCTTCTTCTCCCTGGTCGGGGCCGATCCCTCCGTCTCCCTGGTCAATGCGGCGCAGCTCTGGTACGCGCGCCCGCTGCTGGCGGCGACGCCGTATGCGAAGCTGCCGGTGCTGTCGGCGGCCTCGCCGTTCAAGGCCGGCGGCGCGGGACCGGACTCCTTCGTCGACATCGCGGCGGGCCCGCTCGACATGAAGGACGTCGCCGGCCTCTACATGTTCGCCAATACGGTCTGCGCGGTGCGGGTGCGCGGGGCGGAGCTGCGGGAATGGCTGGAACGCGGCTGCTCGGTGTTCAACCGGATCGACCTGCAGGCGAACGGGCCGCAGCCGCTGATCGATGCGCGTGTGCCGAGCTACATGTTCGACGTGATCTCGGGCCTCACCTACGGCATCGACCTGTCGCGCCCGCAACGCTACGGCGCCGACGGACGACTGGCGGATCCGACGTCGCACCGCATCGTCGCGCTTCGCCACCAGGGCGAGCCGGTCGATCCCGTGCAGGAGTTCGTGGTCGTCACCAACAACTACCGTGCCGGCGGCGGCGGCGGCTTCCCGGGCACCGGCGCGGACCGCATCGTGCTGGCGGCACCCGACCTCACCCGCGACGTGCTGGTGCGCTACGTGATGCAGCACAGGCCGATCACCCCGACGGCGGAGCCGGTCTGGCGCTTCGTCAGGCCGCCGAAGCCGGTGCTGCTGGTGTTCGACGGCAGTCCGGACCTGGCGAGGCATCTCGACTCGCATCCCGCGATCAGCCGGATCGGCGACGCGGCAGGCGGATTCGTCCGCTACGGCCTCGTGCTGGGCTGATCAGGCTCGGGCCGATCGAGCCGCGCGGAGAGCAGCGACAGGATCCGGTCGGGGTGCGAGGCCAGGCAGGCGGAGACCGGGGTGCCGCTGCCCTCGCGCACCATCCCGTCGCCGCCCACGGTGATGCGCAGCGTGCGCATCGGGCAGAGCGAGGGGTCGATCATCGCCGCCACCGGCACGACGTCGAACAGGATCGGCGTGGTGCCCCAGCGGTTGCCGACCGCCCACTGCGCGTAGGCGAGGGCCAGCGCATCGGTCAACCCGGTTCCGGAGGCGAAGATCTCGTCGCGCGCCCTCTCGCCGAGCGCGATCTGGGTGGAATCGAGCGGCAGCAGCGACACCGGAACGCCGGAGGCGAGCAGTCGACGCATGCCGTCCGGATCGCCGGCGAGGTTGTATTCCGGCACGGGCTTGCCGCCGCCATAGCCGACGCGGATCGCGCCGCCCATCATCACCACCCGCGCGAGCCGCCGGAAGGCGACCGGATCACGCGCGATCATCGCCGCGATGTTGCTCGCGGGTGCCAGCGCCAGCAGCGTGATGCTGTGCGCCGGATGATCCCGCAGCTGCGCCAGGGTAGAGGCGACCGCGTCCGGCCACGACCGCAGCGGCCCGCGGCTCGCGAGCCTCGCCTGGGTGAAGCGCGTGCGCGGCGGAGTGGCCGGCCCGGCGCTGACCGGGATGTCGGCACGACCGGCCTGGCGCAGCATCCAGGCCGCGAGACGCGCACGCAGCGCGGTGTCGCCGAAGGCGGTGGTGACGCCGAGCAGGTGAAGCTCCGGCGCGCGCAGCAGCAGCGCGATCGCGAACGCGTCGTCGATGTCGTCGCCGAGATCGGCGTCGACGATGACATCCGCGGTGGCAGCCCGCCCGGCCATCGAGGCCGCGACGAGCAGCGCCGCCGCGAGCCAGAGCCGCGGACCCCACGCCGGCAGGCTTCGAATAAGGCGCCATCCACCAGTCCGGGCGCGGCGCGTCAGCATCCGGCTGGAGATCGGCATAGGCGAGACGACCTCCTGCGGTGCGATGCGACCGCACCGGACCATGCCGACCGCCCGGTGTCGAGGGCGACGGGCCGGAGGCGCCGTCCGGCTTTCTCGCCGCTGACCTGATCGAACGGGTTGCGGTGCCGGCCGGTGATCGCTAGGACTCTGTGACCCGCTCGGACCCGGTGCAAACCCGGGTGGCTCTTCCGGCCGCCAATCCGCCGGATAACCTCCATGACACGATGAATTCCGCCGCCACCTCTCGTGGCGCGGACGCGCGTCAATGGCGAGTTCCTCCGATACGTCTTCGACGTCGGGCTCCGCCGCGTCACTCGTTCCGAGAGCGTCGGCACGGTCCGCCATGACCGCGCCCGTCGCCTGGTCGCGGAAGTGCACCTTCACAATCTGTCCACGCGTGACGACGCGAGACGACGTGCGAGGCGAGATCGAGAGATGAGGACATGACGGATGCGAGGTGAGACCTGGTGTGTCGCATGGTCGCTGCGGACGCTGCTCCTGGCGCTGCTGTTCATGACATCCGGCTCGTGCGCCGGCGCGGACCCGGATCATCATGAGTTCACGCGGATCGTGACGGATCCTGGGCTTTATCCCAACCACCGCAAGCCGAAGGTGATCGGCGACTTCGCCGGTGACGGCAATCCCGGTGTCGCGGCACAGGCGGGTCGCGACGGCTTCGCGATCTACCGGCCTCCCTGCTTTCGCAGATACATCATCAACCGCTGGTCGAATGCCTCCGGCGACGAGGATGCCCAGGCCGCGGACATCAACGGCGACGGCGTGCTCGACATCGTCGTGGGCGGCCTCAACGGAATGACCTACTGGCTGGAGAATCCGGTCAAGTCAGGCAAGGATCCGTATCGCTCCCTCTGGGCCATGCACAGGATCGGCACCGGTCACCCGTCGCACGACGACGTCGTCGGCGACGTGTTCGACAGCGGCACCATCGACGTGGCGACGGAGAGCGGGATCTGGCACAGGCCCGATCCGCGCGGGGAATCATCCGTCACACGATTTCTGCAGGCCATACACGTACGCGGGCCGTGGTCGCTGATCACCACGATTCCCCGCTCGGACGAAGGCACCTCGCTCGTCGACGTGCTGGGTGACCGATACCTGGACATCGTGGCTCCGTATCGAAGCACGTCGCTCGCGTGGTTCGAGAACCCGGCGCATCACGGCGGCGATCCGTATCGGGAGACCTGGAAGCCGCACCTGATCGATGATCATCCCGGCTTCAGCGCCAAGGATGGCGGCATGACCACGGCGGCCGCGGACTTCAACGGCGACGGCCGGCTCGATATCGCCATGGCGCCGATGTATGCGCGCGGCGATCTCGTCTGGTACGAGGCGCCGGCCGACCGCCGCGCCGGCATCTGGATCAAGCACGTGATCGGCGCGATCGCCTACGTCCATCAGGGATCGTTGCAGGTCGCCGACTTCGACGGTGACGGCGTCCCGGATATCGGCTTCGCCGAGCAGGAGCAGAGCGCGAGCAGACGCATCGGGGTCTGGTATCATCATGGAACCGGCAGCGACTGGAGCCTCTCGGTGCTGGCACGCACCGGCGGTCACAACATCAAGGTCGGACGCGTCGGGCACGACCTGTTGCCGAGCCTGCTCACGGCCAACCACGGCTATACCGGGATCGACAACCCGCTCGAGCTGTTCCGCCGCGTCAGCAGCGGATCAGCCGCCGCGCAGAGCTTCCGCTGCCCCCGTCATGACAGCGACCACGCGACGGCATCCCTGCAACGGTGAGCGGATGACGGCGACGATGCGTCGGACGCCTTCATGCGCGTAGCGTCGCCGCCACGAAGCCGATCGCCTCCGCAGCGGTCGCGAACAGCGCCGCGACGCCGTGCGCCATCATCAGGTTGTCCACGAGGGGCGCGCCGAACTCCTCCACCGACATCCCGTCCGGATCGCGCAGCGCGCCGTCCGCGGATCTGCGGACCTGCATGACGGAGGAGACGCGCTCCACGTAGGAGCGCCGGTCGGCGGTGTAGCCGACGACCGGCTTGGCCAGCGCGGCAGCCGCTCCCATCTCGTAGGCGGTGCCCGGATCCATCGAGGGGCCGCGGAACGGGGTCATGTTCGCGACCAACGCGTCGCAGTCCCGTATCATCGCCATGTTGGCATCGCGTATCGCGCGAGGCCGGTCGGCGGCATCGAGGAGCTCTTGATCCATGGGGAACAGTCCGATGGCGCCCCACGCCGCGCACAGGGCCTTGAGCTCGGCACCGCGGCGCACCGGATCCGGCAGGAAGACGTCCGGCCCGGCCAGGTAGATGCGGATCCTGGTTCGCCTCCCGGCCCTCGCCATCGTCACCTCGTCGCGACGCGCCCGGCACGTCT
>CAXTOE010000009.1:0-10412 GCA_964245685.1 uncultured Acetobacteraceae bacterium
GATCACGGCGGTGCCGGCACGGCACTTCTCCTCGCGCACCCTGCGCGACACCGGCCGCTCGCTGTGGGCGGGGTTCATGGTCGAGAGCGGCGGCGTGCGGCTGCTGTTCGCCGGCGACAGCGGCGACGGCGCCCACTGGCAGCGCATCCGCGAGCGCCTCGGTCCGCCCGATCTCGCGCTGCTGCCGATCGGCGCCTACGCGCCGCGCTCGCTGATGCGCCGGGTGCACATGGATCCCGCCGAAGCGGTGCGCGCCCATCGCGCGCTCGGCGCCGGACGCTCGGTCGGCATGCATTTCGGCACCTTCCAGCTCACCGACGAGGCGATCGACGCGCCCGAGCGGGCGCTGGCCGAGGCCTGCCGTGGCCAGCAGGTGGCGGAGGCGAGCTTCGTGACGCTGGGCTTCGGCGAATGTCGCCGCTTCGGGGCGTCGCCCGGTAAATTCACGCCGTCAAGGAAGGCTTGAGCGCCGCCGGTGCGGAACCCCTCGAAGCGGCCCGGGTTCTGGTGCCGCATGGACATCAGGAGCGTGACATCGTGGCGACAGCGTTGAAGCACAAGATACGCGAAGGCCAGCCGTTCCCGATCGGCGCCTACTGGGACGGCAAGGGCGTCAACTTCGCGCTGTTCTCGGCGAACGCCACCAAGGTCGAGGTCTGCCTGTTCGACAGCAACGGCAAGACCGAGATCGAGCGCATCGTGCTGCCCGAATACACCGACCAGATCTTCCATGGCTGGCTGCCGGATATCGGGCCGGCGCAGATCTACGGCTACCGCGTGCACGGGCCCTACGAGCCCGACGCCGGCCACCGCTTCAACCCGAACAAGCTGCTGCTCGACCCCTACGCGCGGGCGCATTTCGGCGAGCTGAGCTGGGACTACTCGATCTTCGGCTACACGATCGGCCACCCCGACGACGACCTGTCCTTCGACGAGCGCGACAGCGCGGCGTTCGTGCCGAAGTCGGTGATCGTCGATGCCGATTTCGACTGGCAAGGCCAGGCGGCGCGCAACCCGATCGCCTGGGATCGCACGGTGCTCTACGAGGCGCATGTCCGCGGCTACACCAAGAAGCACCCCAAGGTGGCGCCGAAGCTGCGCGGCTCCTATGCCGGCTTCGGCACCCCGGAGGTGCTGGACTACATCAAGTCGATCGGCGTGACGTCCATCGAGCTGCTGCCGATCCACAGCTTCATCAACGACAGCCAGCTGCTCGAGCGCGGCCTGACCAACTACTGGGGCTACAACACGATCGGCTTCTTCGCGCCTGACCCGCGCTACGCCGCCGAGCGTGAGCAGTCGCTGCGCGAGTTCAAGGAGATGGTCGCCCGCGTGCACGAGGCCGGGCTCGAGCTGATCCTCGACGTGGTCTACAACCACACCGCCGAAGGCAACGAGCGCGGCCCGACGCTCTCCTTCAAGGGCATCGACAACGCCTCGTATTACCGCCTGCTGCCGGACCAGAAGCGCTACTACATCAACGACACCGGCACCGGCAACACGGTCAACCTGAGCCACCCGCGTGTCATCCAGATGGTCACCGACAGCCTGCGCTACTGGGCCGAGGAGACGCATGTCGATGGTTTCCGCTTCGACCTCGGCACCATCCTGGCGCGCGAGCCGAACGGCTTCGACAACCGCTCCGGGTTCCTCAAGGCGTGCGGCCAGGACCCGGTGCTCGGCACCGTCAAGCTGATCGCCGAACCCTGGGACTGCGGGCCCGGCGGCTACCAGGTGGGCGAGTTCCCGCCCGGCTGGGCCGAGTGGAACGACAAGTTCCGCGACACCGCGCGCGACTTCTGGAAGGGCGCCTCGAGCTTCGCCGAGATCGCGCCGCGCCTGCTCGGCTCGCCGTCCGAGTTCAACCGGGAGGGTCGCAAACCCTGGGCCTCGGTGAACTTCATCACCGCGCATGACGGCTTCACGCTGAACGACGTCGTCACCTACGACGAGAAGCACAACGAGGCCAACGGCGAGGAGGGCCGGGACGGCTCGTCGGACAACCGCTCCTACAACTACGGCGCCGAGGGCCCCACCGAGGATGCGGAGATCAACCAGGTCCGTGCCCGGCAGATCCGCAACATGCTGGCAACGCTGCTGCTGAGCCAGGGCACGCCGATGCTGCTCGCCGGCGACGAGTTCGGCCGCACCCAGGGCGGCAACAACAACGCCTACTGCCAGGACAGCGACATCTCCTGGATCGACTGGGAGGTCCAGGAGAAGGGACGCACCCTGATCGACTTCGTCACCCGCATCACCAGCCTGCGCCGCCGCTTCCCGATCCTGCGTCGCAACCGCTTCCTGACCGAGGCCTACAACGAGGATCTCGACATCAAGGAGCTCACCTGGGTCAATGCCGGCGGCGGCGAGATGCAGCAGAGCGACTGGGACGCCTCGGCGCAGTGCGTCGGACTGATGCTCGACGGTCGCGCCCAGCCCACCGGCATCAAGCGCCGCGGCGAGGACGTGACCCTGCTGATGATCTACAACGCCTGGCATGACATGGTGGAGTTCACCCTGCCGAGCCAGGGCAGCGAGGACCAGCGCTGGAGCCTGATGGTGGACACCAACCTGTCGGAGACGGAGGAGAAGAAGGAGGACCAAAAGTTCTCCTTCGGCGACGTCTACGCCGTCACCGGCCGCTCCTTCCTGCTGTTCGCGCTGTTCCCCGGAAGCGGTACATGAGCGCCAGGAGCCACACGGTTCCGGCCGGCGCCACCCTGCTGCAGGATGGCGGCACGCGATTCCGGCTCTGGGCGCCGGGCTGCCGGTCGGTTGGGTTGCTGCTGGAGGATGCGGCAGGCGGGGACAGCCTGGCCATGACCGCGCTGCCGCAAGGCTGGCACGAGCTGACCGTGCCTGCCGCCGGCGCCGGCACGCTGTATCGCTTCGTGCTGCCCGACGGCACGCGCGTCCCCGACCCCGCCTCGCGGTTCCAGCCGCAGGACGTGGCGGGGCCAAGCGAGGTGATCGATCCCGCCGCCTATGGCTGGACCGTGTCCTGGGCGGGACGTCCCTGGAACGAGATCGTGCTGTACGAGCTGCATGTCGGCGCCTTCACGCCGGAGGGCACGTTCCGCGCCGCGATCGGCAAGCTCGACCACCTGGCCTCGCTCGGCGTCACCGGCATCGAGATCATGCCGGTGTGGGATTTCCCGGGGAAGCGCAACTGGGGCTATGACGGCGTGCTGCCGTACGCGCCGGACTCCAGCTACGGCCGCCCGGAGGACTTCAAGGCGCTGATCGAGGCGGCGCACGGTCGCGGCATCGCGGTGCTGCTCGACGTCGTCTATAACCATTTCGGACCCGAGGGGAACTACCTCCCCGTCTACGCCCCGGGCTTCTTCACCGAGCGTCATCACACGCCCTGGGGAGCCGCCGTCAACTACGACGGCGAGCACGCCGGGCCGGTGCGCGAGTTCGTCATCCACAACGCGCTGTACTGGCTGGAGGAGTTCGATCTCGACGGGCTGCGCTTCGATGCGGTGCACGCAATCATTGACGAGGGTCCGAAGCACCTGCTGGACGAGCTCTCGGAGCGGGTACGCGCCGCCTCGGGGCGGCCGGTGCACCTGCTGCTCGAGAACGAGGACAACGAGCCGAAGCGACTGAGCCGCCAGGGCGGCGAGCCGGTGCATTTCACCGCGCAGTGGAACGACGACATCCACCACGTGCTGCACGTGGCGGCGACCGGCGAGAACGGCGGCTACTACGCCGACTACTGCGACGCCGACAAGGCCGCCAACACCGAGCTGCTCGCCCGGGCGCTGGCCGAAGGCTTCGCCTACCAGGGCCAGGTGATGCCCTATCGCGGCTCGGCGCGCGGCGAGCCGGCGGCCCACCTGCCGCCCGGTGCCTTCGTCGCCTTCATCCAGAACCACGACCAGATCGGCAACCGCGCCTTCGGCGACCGGCTGAGCCGGACCGCGAAGCCGGAGACGATGCGCGCCCTGGCCGCAGTCTACCTGCTGCTGCCGCAGACGCCGATGATCTTCATGGGCGAGGAGTGGGGGGCGGCGCAGCCGTTCCCGTTCTTCTGCGACTTCGACGGCGAGCTCGCCGAGGCGGTGCGCAACGGCCGCCGCGCCGAGTTCGCCCGCTTCCCGGAGTTCCAGGACCCCGCCCAGCGCGACCGCATCCCCGATCCCCTGGCCGAGAGCACCTTCAGCTCGGCGAAGCTGGACTGGTCGGCAATCGATGCCGACCGCCTCGGCACCTATACCGCCCTGATCGAGGCACGCCGCCGCCACATCGTGCCGCTGCTGCCCCTGATCACCGGCGGCGGCAGCGCCACCGAGCACGGACCCGGCGCGGTGCGGGTCAGCTGGTCACTCGGCGGCGACCGCAGCCTCGTGCTTGCGGCCAACCTGTCGGCCCATCCGGCCGATGTCCCCCCTGCCGCCGGCCAGCCGATCTGGTCGGAAGGCGACACCGTCCCCGGCCTCGGCCCGTGGTCGGTGCGCTGGTCCCTGGAGACGCCATGACCCTCTCCAACCCGACGCCGCGCGCGACCTACCGCCTGCAGTTCCACGCCGGCTTCGGCTTCGGCGACGCGACCCGGCTGGCGCCATACCTGTCGCGCTTGGGTGTGAGCCACGTCTATGCCTCGCCCTACCTGAAGGCACGCCCGGGCAGCACGCACGGCTACGACATCACCGACCACCTGGCGCTCAACCCCGAGCTCGGCACCGAGGACGACTTCCGGCAGATGCTCGCTGCCTTCCGCGAGCACGGCCTCGGCCAGATCCTGGATTTCGTCCCCAACCACATGGGTGTCGGCGGTTCGGACAACCCGCTCTGGCTCGACGTGCTGGAGTGGGGTCCGCAATCCGATCACGCCGGTTGGTTCGACATCGACTGGGATCCGGATCGTCGCTACCTCAAGGACAAGCTGCTGGTGCCGTTCCTGGGCGGCCAGTACGGCGTCGAGCTGAAGGCCGGCAACCTCGAGGTCAAGTTCGACGCGGGTGAGGGCAGCCTCGCGGTATGGGCCTATGGCAGCCACAAGCTGCCGATCTGCCCGCTGCACTACGGCGCCATCCTCGGCCATGACGAGGCGGAACTCGACCGGCTGAGCGACTTCTTCTCCGACCTGCCGCAATGGCGGCCGCAGATGGCCGAGCGTGCCGCGGTGCTCAAGGGTGAGCTGGCTGCTGCGGTACGCGCCGATCCGGCGGTGCGCGAGGCGCTGGAGCGCAGCATCGCGGCCCTCAACCAGGACTGGAGCGCGCTGGACGGGCTGATCCAGCTGCAATCGTGGCGGATCGCCGACTTCCGTGTCGCCGGCGACGACATCAACTACCGCCGCTTCTTCAACATCAACGATCTCGCCGGCATGCGCATGGAGCTGCCCGCGGTGTTCCGCCACGCCCACGCGCGGATCCTGCCGATGCTGGAGGACGGCACGCTTGACGGCCTGCGCATCGACCACATCGACGGCCTGCTGGATCCCAGGGCCTATATCGACACGCTGCGCGCCTCCGCCGCCAAGCCGTTCTACCTCGTCGTCGAGAAGATCCTGGCGGCGCACGAATCGCTGCGCGAGGACTGGCAGGTCGAGGGCACCACCGGCTACGACTTCACCAACCTGGTGCTGGGCGTGCTGGTCAACCCGGGCGCGGAAGAGGCGTTCACCGCCACCTACCACGACTTCACCGGGCTGCACGCGCCGTTCTCGACCATCGTCTATGACTGCAAGATCCGCATCATGGAGAACGAGATGGCGTCCGAGCTGAACGCGCTCGGCCGCGACGCCGGGCGGGTGGCGCGGCAGAACCCGATGACCCAGGATTTCACCAAGACGGTGCTGCAGCGCGCGATCAAGCAGATCGTCGCCTGCTTCCCGGTCTATCGCACCTATGTCGAGTTCGACTCCGAGGAGGACAGCGCCGACCGTCGCGATCTCGCCTGGGCGTTCAAGCAGGCGCGCCGCCACGACCCCAACATCGATCCCTCGGTGTTCGACTTCCTGCACGACCTGCTGTCGGGCAAGCTCACCGCGCGGCCGAAGAGCGGCTTCAATCGCACCAGCGTGCTGCGCCTGGCGATGAAGCTGCAGCAATATAGCGGCCCGGTGATGGCCAAGGGCCTCGAGGACACCGCCTTCTACCGCTACAACCGCTTCATCGCGCTGAACGAGGTCGGCGGCGAGCCGGAGCGCTTCGGCATTACCGCCGGCGCCTTCCACAAGGCCAACGCGCAGCGCGCGCGTCGCTGGCCGGGTGCCATGCTCGCCACCTCGACCCATGATACCAAGCGTGGCGAGGACACGCGCGCCAGGCTCGCCGTGCTCGCCGACATGCCCGACGAGTGGGCGCGCCAGGTGCAGGGCTGGAGCCGCCTGATCCGGGCGCGGCGCGGCGAGGTCGAGAACAACGCACCGCCCGACCGAAACGACGAGTACCTGCTCTACCAGCTGCTGGTCGGATCGTGGCCGGTCGAGTTGCTGGAGAACCCCGAAGCCGCCGGCCTGGAGGCCTACGGCGAGCGCATCAAGACCACGCTCGAGAAATCGATGCGCGAGGGCAAGCTGCACTCGAACTGGTCCTCCCCCGATACCGCCTACGAAGAGGCGATGCAGTCCTTCGCGCGCGCGGCACTCGATCCGGGACGCGCCGGCTTCCTCGCCAGCTTTCTCCCCTTCGCGCAGCGCGTGGCGCGCCTGGGCGTACAGAACAGCCTGATCCAGCTGGTGCTCAAGCTCACCGTTCCGGGCATGCCGGATATCTATCAGGGCTGCGAGATGTGGGACCTCAGCCTGGTCGATCCGGACAATCGCCGCCCGGTGGACTACGAGACCCGGGCGGAGGCGTTGCGGACGCTGCGGTCGTCCCTGGAGCGCGACCCGGCCGCGGTGCTGCGCGACCTGCTGGTCAACTGGTCGGACGGGCGCATCAAGCTCGCCCTGACGATGCTGCTGCTGCATCTGCGCGCGGACTACCCGACGCTGTTCGCCACCGGCGGCTACGAGCCGCTCGCCTTCACCGGCGAGAGCGGCGCCGCACTCGGCTTCCTGCGCAGCGAAGGCGACGTCCAGGTGGCGGTGCTGGTGGCACCCTATCCGGGCTTGCGGGAAGCTGAGCCGGGTTGGCAGGGCGGCGCTGTGCTGCCCGACGGCGAATGGCGCGACCTCGGTGGCCGCACGGTCGTCGGCGGCCGCGAGGTGCCGCTCGCCGAGCTGTTCGACCTGCTGCCGGCGGCGGTGCTGGTCAGGCGCTGAGGGCCCTCCTATGCTCGGCGCCTCGCTGCCGCGTCCAGATCGAGGAGCCAGCCGGGATGACCGAGCACCACCCCACCACCGGCGAGGCCCCGGCAGCCGCCGGCCTTCCCCCCGGCTTCACCCACGAGCAGGTGGAGACCCTGTTCTTCGGCGCTGCCCGGGACGGGCAAATTGACCTGCTGGAAGCCTTCCTCGACGCCGGCGCCGACCCCAACCGCGGCGATGCGCATGGCTACACGCCGCTGATCCTCGCCGCCTATAACGGCCACGAGGGCGCCGCCGCGCTGCTGCTGCGGCGCGGGGCGAACATCGACATGGCGGACCACAAGGGCAGCACGGCCCTGGCCGGGGTCGCTTTCAAGGGCGACGTGCCGATGGGCCGCCTGCTGATCGAGGCCGGCGCCGCGGTGGATCTGCCCAACGATGTCGGCCGCACGCCGCTGATGTTCGCGGTCATGTTCGGACGCGAGCAGATGGCGGCCTACCTGCTCGATCAGGGTGCCGACCCGCTGCATCGCGACGGCGAGGGCAACAGCGCCCTCACCCTGGCGGAGCGCCAGGGCCACAAGGGTCTGATCGAGCGCCTGCGACCGTGAACGGCGCGTGGAGGTTCGCCATCGACCAGATCCGGTCGAGGCTTCCTCAAGACCCGGACACCATGCGCTTCCACTACGCCCTGCGGCACGGCACCATGAAATGCGGGCTCTACGCGCCGCCGGGCGTGGACGACCAAGGGCCGCATCGCCAAGACGAGCTCTACATCGTGGTCAGCGGCACCGGTGACATCGTCAAGAACGGCGAGCGCATGGCCTTCGCGCCGCACGACGTGATCTTCGTCGAGGCCGGAGCGATCCACCGCTTCGAGAACTTCTCGCAGGATTTCCAGACCTGGGTGGTGTTCTGGGGCAGCGAGGGCGGCGAGTAGCCTCTCCGGTCCGACCGCACGCGAGGTCGCCTCGTCTCCCTATGCGGCGTCCGCGCATGTCGGTCCGGCGCCGTGATCGGAGGTGTCCTGCGCGCTCGTGTGCGTCATCCCCGCGGACTGACCTTCCGGCACCGCCGCCGACGAGGCCACCGCCTGGTTGCGTCCGCGGCGCTTGGCCTCGTACAGCGCCGCGTCGGCAGCGGCGATCAGGGCGCGGCTGCCGGTCGCCTGTTCCGTCAATCCCGGCGACGTCGTCGCCACGCCGATGCTGACGGTGACCACCCGGCCAGGCAGGTTGGCCTCGTGCGTGATCGCCCTCGCCTCGATGGCGCCGCACAGCCGCGCGGCGAGTTCCGCCGCTCCCACCGCGGTGGTGGCCGGCAGCAGCAGCGCGATCTCCTCGCCACCGTAGCGTGCCGCGAGGTCGCCCGGCCGGCGCACCAACTCGCCGACCGCGGCCGCGACCGCGAACAGGCACTGGTCGCCGCGCTGATGACCGTACTGGTCGTTGTAGAGCTTGAACCGGTCGACATCGATCATCAGCAGCGACAGCGGCCTGCGGTCGCGCGCCGCGCGGTCCCATTCCTGGCCGAGCGCCTGGTCGAAGCGGCGCCTGTTGGCGAGCCCGGTCAGGCCGTCGGTGTTGGCCAGCACGGCGAGCTCGCGGTTGAGCGCCATGATCTGGTCCTCGGCGGTCTTGCGCTCGGTGATGTCGCGCATGCTGGCGACGAACTGCATGCCGTCTTCGCCGACGTGCTCGACCATTCGGATACCGATCTCCACCCAGATATAGCTGCCGTCCTTGCGCAGGTGACGCAGCCTGCCGGTCGCCTGCACCGCGCCGGCGCGCAGCCGGGCGCCGACGGCGTGAAGCTCCTCGCGGTCTTCGGGATGGATCAGTCCCTGCAGCTCGTACTCCATGCCTTCCGCGACACTCCACCCGGTCAGCCTGGTGAAGGAGGGCGAGACGTAGGATTGTCGGCCATCGAGCCCGACGCAGACGATGGCATCGCTGGAGTTCTCGGCGAGCAGATGATAGCGCCGCGTGGCGCGCTGTCGGCTCCTGATCTCGCCGGCGAAGCGCCAGCCGACGAGGCCCAGGGCGAGTGCGGCGCCGACGCTGATGACGAGGTGCAGCCAGCCGTCGGAGCGCCAATCGGTCAGCACGTCCTGGAGGCCATGCGCGACGAGGATGACCAGCGGATAGCCCTCCACGCGCCGATAGCTGCCCAGCCGGACGACGCCGTCGATCGGCGAGATCGTGCGGAAGCTCCCGGCGCCGGCGTGCGGCAGGAGCAGGCGGAATACCGGACCGCCGGCGACGCTCGCGCCGGTGGCCGAGCCGGTCCTGCCCGTACTCGTGCCAGTGCGGGCGATGACGATGCCGTCGCTCCCGTCCAGGGCGATCACGCCCTGCCGGCCGACGTCGAACGTCCCGTAGAAGCGCTGCAGGTAGTCGACCGCGATGGTGGCGAGCACGATGCCGACGAAGCGCCCGTCGCGGTCGTCGAGCCGGCGCGACACGGTGATGATCCAGCTTCCGTCCGTCTTGCTGCGCACCGGGCTCCCGATATGCACGCCACGATCCGGCCGGGCACGATGCCACTGGAAATAGGCGCGGTCGGCGTAGTTGGGCGCGGCGTATCCCGGCGGCAGCGAGCTCGCGATCCTCCTGCCGGCGGCGTCGATGACGAACAGCCCGTGCAGCGCCGGCAAGGCGCTGAGACGATACTGCATCAGACGGTCGAGGCGCGCCACCTTCTCCGGCGCGAGACCGTCGCTCTCCACGCGCTCCCGCACGCCGACGAGCACGGTGTCGGCGGTCTGGACGGTGTCGTGCGCGTGCTGGGCGAGCGACCGCGCGAGGTTGCTGGTCTCGGTCCTGTCGGCGCTGATCGTGATCTCCCGCAGCTGCCACGTGCGCCAGCCATCCAGTCCGATCAGCAGCAGACAGAAGGCCAGCACCGCGGTCACGACGCGCGCGTGCAGCGACAGGCGCCGTGTCTCGGCAACGGCAGCGATACTCATGCCCCACTCAACTCAGAAATGAACCCGAGAAGTAGAACACGCAAAACCTAATGATCCCTTGATCCGCTCCCTGCGCATCCGACCGCTCCGTCATCCGTCGGCCGCCAGATCGCGCACCGCGCGCATCAGCACCGCGGTCGCCTGCTCGACGTCCGACGCGGACACCGCTTCGGCCGGATGGTGGCTGATGCCGTGCCGGCAGCGCACGAACAGCATGGCGACCGGGCACAGCGCCGCCAT
>CAXTOE010000009.1:10422-13488 GCA_964245685.1 uncultured Acetobacteraceae bacterium
CATCGCGTCGTGGCCGGCGCCGCTGGGCAGGCGCATCACCGGCAGATGCAGCGCCTCGGCTGCAGCCTCCAGCCGGCGCTGCAGCACCGGCGTGCACGATACCGCCGGGGCCGAGAAGCCGGGCCGCAGCGCGTGATCCACGCCGTGCGAGCGCGCGGTCGCGGCGAAGGCGGCCTGTATCGCCGCCACCGCGTCATCGCGACGCGCATCCTCCGAGGCGCGCACGTCGAGGCTGAACTCGGCCCAGCCCGGGATGACGTTGACCGCACCGGGCCGCGCCTCGATCCTTCCGACGGTGGCGGTCACGCCGGGCCGTTCGAGCGCCGCCCGCCGCACCGCCGTCACCATCTCGCAGGCGGCCGCGAGCGCGTCCTGACGGCCGGCCATCGGCACCGTTCCGGCATGGCCCGCGACACCGGTCACGGTCGCGGTGAAGCGACGCGCGCCGTTGATCGCGCTGACGACACCGAGCGCCAGTCCGGCCTGTTCCAGCACCGGACCCTGCTCGATATGCACCTCGATGAAGCCGATCACCGACCCCGACCGGTAGGCCGCTCCGGCGAGGCCGTCCGGATCGCCGCCGAAGGCGCGCAATGCGACGCCGAGGGTGACCCCGTCCGCATCCCGTGCCGCGAGCTGGCTCTCGATCGGCAAGGTGCCGGCGGCGGCGCGCGATCCGGTCATCGTCACCGGGAAACGCACCCCCTCCTCGTCCCCGAACGCCAGCAGCTCGACTGCGAACGGCAGTCGCACACCCTCGCGATGCAGCCGGTCCAGCACCGCGAGCCCGCACAGGACGCCCAGGTTGCCGTCGAAGCGGCCGGCGTCACGTACCGTGTCGATGTGCGAGCCGAGCAGCAGCGTCCGCGCGCCGGGAGGACCCTCCAGCCGGCCGATCAGGGTCGCCGCCGCGTCGAGCCGCGTCGCGAGGCCGGCTTCCTGCATCCAGCCGCGCAGCACGCCGACGGCCTTCGCGTGGGCGGGGGACAGGTAGAGCCGGGTCAGCATCCCGCTCTCGTCGCTGCAGCGCGCCAGCGCCTCCAGGCGGGCCATCAGGTCGAAACCCGTCTCAGCGTCGCGCATCGTCGCGATCCTTCATGCTAGTCTCGCCTTCGAACCCGAGGGATGCGGAAGGCCACGATGACCCAGGATACGCCCGGGACGAGCAGCCGCCGCGTCGGGCGCATCACCACGCACGTCCTCGATATCGCGACCGGCACGCCGGCCGCCGGCCTGAAGCTGGAGCTGGGCCGGAGCCAGGACGGCGCGTGGCGCGTGCTCGGCCGCTTCTCGACCAACCGCGACGGAC
Source organism: uncultured Acetobacteraceae bacterium (assembly GCA_964245685.1). Classification (GTDB taxonomy): domain Bacteria; phylum Pseudomonadota; class Alphaproteobacteria; order Acetobacterales; family Acetobacteraceae; genus Lichenicoccus. The sequence continues at coordinate 11,732 of CAXTOE010000009.1, forward strand.
GCTGCGACGGCCCGCTGCTGGAGGGTGAGGCGCTGCGGGCCGGCCTCTACGAGATCGTCTTTCACGTCTCCCTGTGGCGCGGCGCCGAGCCGGGCTTCTACGAGGCGATCCCGATCCGCTTCTCGGTCACCGATCCGCTCGCGCACCATCATGTGCCGCTGATCCTCTCGCCGTTCGGCTACAGCACCTACAGGGGCAGCTGAGCCGACATGCCGCATCCGAGCGGTCCGACCTTTGCTTCGCGTGGGCATCAGGGAGTTGACGCGGTGGATCTGGCGATACTCGAGGCGGATGTGCGGCGTGACCTGGACCGGCTGGCCTACCCGGCCAAGCCCTGGGTGCCTCCACACGACTACCGCGGGCAGCCGGTGCTCGATGTCGCCATCGTCGGCGGCGGCCAGGGCGGCCTCGCCACCGCGTTCGGGCTGATGCGCGAGCGCATCACCAACATACGCGTGTTCGACCGCAGCCCGACCGGACAGGAGGGACCCTGGGTGACCTTCGCCCGCATGCTCACGCTGCGGACACCCAAGCACGTCACCGGACCAGAGCTCGGCCTCGCCTCGCTCACGCCGCGCAGCTGGTTCGAGGCCAGCAGGGGGATTGCCGCCTGGCAGGCGCTGGACAAGATCAGCCGGCAGGACTGGCAGGCCTACCTGAACTGGTACCGGCAGGTGCTTACCCTGCCGGTCGAGAACGACAGCGCCGTCACCGCGATCGTGCCGCAGGACGGGCTGCTGCGGCTGACGGTACTCGGCCCTGCCGGACAACGCGACGTGCTGGCGCGCAAGGTGGTGCTGGCGACCGGCATCGACGGCGGCGGCGCCTGGCACGTGCCCGACCTGATCGCGCGCGCGGTGCCGCCCGACCGCTACGCCCACACCGCACAGGAGATCGATTTCGCCGCCCTGCGCGGCAGGCGCGTCGGCGTGCTCGGCGCCGGTGCTTCGGCCTTCGACAACGCCGCCACCGCGCTGGAGGCGGGTGCGGCCTCCGTGTCGCTCTGCCTGCGCCGGCAGCAGGTGCCGCGCGTCAACCCGTATCGCTGGATGGAGAATGCCGGCTTCCTGGGCCACTTCGCCGAGCTGCCCGACCTGATGCGCTGGCGCTTCATGCGGCACATCTTCGATCTCAACCAGCCGCCGCCGCAGGAGACCTTCTGGCGCTGCCGGCGTCACGACGGGTTCTCCTTCCATACCGGCTGCCCCTGGGAGGCGGTGCGCCTGGAGGACGGCGAGATCGTGGTCGATATCCCGAAGGGCGTGATGCGCTTCGACTTCCTGGTGATCGGCACCGGCTTCAGGATCGACCTGTCGCTGCGACCGGAGCTTGCCCACCTGGCCGCCGACATCGCGCTCTGGCGCGACCGCTTCACCCCGCCCGAGGGCGAGGAGCACGCGGGGCTCGGCAGCCATCCCTATCTCGGCGACGCCTTCCAGTTCCTCGAGCGCCATCCCGGCAGCAACCCGGCGCTGCGCCACGTCCACAACTTCACCTTCGGCGCCACGCCGAGCATGGGGCTGTCCGGCGCCTCGATCAGTGGCATGCGCTACGGCGTCTCCCGCCTGGTCTCCGGCCTGGCAAGAGACCTGTTCACTGAGGACGCGCAGGCGCACCTCGACAGCCTGCTCGCCTACGATATCCCGGAGCTGGTCAGCCTCGACCGCGCGGCGTCCTAGCAGGCTACTTGCGCTCGTAGGTGCCGACGAGCATGCCCCTGGCGATGACGTGCCCGTGCAGGGCGGACACCATCGCCG
>CAXTOE010000009.1:13498-16511 GCA_964245685.1 uncultured Acetobacteraceae bacterium
CAGCTGGAACGCGTAGTGGTGCGGCCCGTGTCCGCGCGGCGGATCCGGCGGCAGCCAGTTGCGGTGCAGGAAGGAGTTGCGCCCCATCCCGAAGCGCACCTCGTCGGTGCCCGCGGTCGGCAGCGCGCCCTCGCCGAGCCGCGCATCCACCGGTGGCAGGTCGCCGAGGATGACGTGCACCAGCGGCTTGAAGGTCGGGCTGTCGGCATCCTCGACCAGCAGCACCAGCGACTGCGCCTCCGGCGGCACCCCGATCCACTCCAGCGGCGGCGACAGCCTGTCTCCGTCCTCGGTGTAGCGCACCGGGATCTCGCCACCCGCCGGAAACGCGGGCGACGTGACGGCGATCACGTCCGGCACGGCGGCGAACGCCGGATCGTGGACGACCAGCGTCTGCATGCCGGGCCGCACCGACTTCAGGACGCGGCCGACTCCGGCAGGGATCTTCTCGAGCATCGTCGTGACCTCTTGCGTGCAACGCACTGCGACGCGTCGCCGCCCACACGGTTGCGTATCGGGCTTGCATCCTCGCGACAGCGTGCGCACACCCTGCTGGCCGGGCGGGTGAGCCCGCGAAGGTGGATCCCGATCGATGAGCCGCTTCTGGAGCGCCCTGGCGCACGAACTGACCCCCTACGTGCCCGGCGAGCAGCCGCGGCTCGCGGACCTGGTCAAGCTCAACACCAACGAGAGCCCGCTCGGTCCCTCACCGCGCGTGTTCGAGGCGATCCGCGCCGAGGCGGCCGACACGCTGCGTCTCTATCCGGATCCGGAATCGAGCGCGCTGCGCCGCCGCCTCGCCGACTACCATCGCGTGGCGCCGGAGCAGGTGTTCGTCGGCAACGGCTCCGACGAGGTGCTGGCGCACGCCTTCGCGGGCCTGCTCAAGCATCCGCTGCCGCTGCTGTTCCCCGACATCACCTACAGCTTCTATCCGGTGTATTGCGGCCTGTTCGGGATCGCCTACGACACCGTGCCGCTCGATGCGGCGATGCGGGTGCGGACGGAGGCATACCGGCGACCCTGTGGTGCGATCATCCTTGCCAACCCGAACGCGCCGACCGGCATCGCCCTGACCCGGGACGAGATCGCCGTCCTGCTGGGCGAGCATCCCGACCAGGTAGTGGTGGTCGACGAGGCCTACGTGGACTTCGGCGCCGAGACCGCGATCCCACTGACCGCTAGCCATCCGAACCTGCTGGTGGTGCAGTCGATGTCGAAGTCCCGCGCCCTGGCCGGGCTGCGGGTCGGCTACGCGATCGGCCACGCGTCGCTGATCGAGGCGCTGGTGCGGGTCAAGAACAGCTTCAACTCCTATCCGCTGGGACGGCCGGCGCAGGCCGGCGCGATCGCCGCGATCGAGGACGAAGCCTGGTTCCAGCAGGCCCGGCACGTCGTCATCGAGAATCGCGAGCGCCTGTGCGACGGGCTGGCCAGGCTCGGCTTCGAGCTGCTGCCCTCCAGCGCCAACTTCGTCTTCGCCCGCCATCCCGACCGGGACGGCGCCGCCCTCGCCGCCGCCCTGCGCCGACGCGCCATCCTGGTGCGTCACTTCGACCGGCCACGCATCTCGGCATTCCTGCGCGTCACCGTGGGGACGGAGGCGCAGCTCGACGCCCTGCTGTCCGCCCTCGCCGACATCCTGGCCGCGAACGCCTGAGAGGCGGGTCAGGGAGCTGGCGCCTGAGACTTGGCGCACGCGCCGCGCGGCGCGGCTTTGCAGCGCGATCACGGCGTCGTAATCCTCCTGGTATGCCGAGAGCCCATGTTCCGAACGCTCGGCGGACTCGGCACCTCCCGTGATCAACCTCGACAGGACCAGCCCATGCGCGCCTTCGACGGACAGCACTCCGACAACCAGCCGATCCGGCGCAACGCGGTCGAGAAGCAGAAGCAGCTTCGCGAGCTGCGCGAGACCCTGGCTGCCATGAAGCCGCACACCGCGGCCACCCTGCGCGAGAGCGTACGCAAGCGCATCGCCCAGCTGGAGGCAGAGCTCAAGGCGCGCTGAGGCGGAAGCGCCTTCCGCGTGGCGGCCTCCCTGACCGACCGGATCGACGCGCTGCTGTCAGAGGCGTTCGCGGCCTGCGGGCTGCCGCGGGAGACGGCGCGTGCGGCGCGCGCCACCCGCCCGGAACTGGCCGACCTGCAATGCAACGGAGCGATGCCGCTCGGCAAGTCGCTCGGCCGCAACCCGCGCGACATCGCACTTCAGGTCGCGGAGCAGCTGCGCGGCCGCGCCGAGTTCAGCGAGGTCGGCGTCGCCGGGCCGGGCTTCCTGAACCTGCGCCTGTCCGACGGCTTCCTGGCCCGTTGCGCCGCGGAACAGGCGGCGGCGGCCGATCTCGGCATCGCGCAATGCCGCGCCGAGACGGTGATGCTCGATTTCGGCGGGCCCAACGTCGCCAAGCCGCTGCATGTCGGGCACCTCCGCGCCCTGGTGATCGGCGAGAGCCTGCGCCGCATCCTGCAGGTGCAGGGCGTGCGCACGATCTCGGACATCCATCTCGGCGACTGGGGCCTGCAGATGGGCATGCTGATCTCCGAGATCCGGCTGCGCTGGCCGGACCTGGCACCGGCTTCACTGCCCCCGCTCGGCATGGCCGACCTGCAGCGGCTCTATCCGGAGGCCGCCGCCGCCTGCCGGGCGGATCCCGACCGCATGGAGCAGGCCCGCGCCGCCACCGCCGCGTTGCAATCCGGCGATCCCGAGGCACGGTCGATCTGGCAGTCGCTGCGCGACATCTCGCTCGCCGCCCAGCAGCAGGACATCGCGCTGCTCGGCGCCCATTTCGACCTGCTGCTCGGCGAGAGCGACGTCCAGGCGCTGAACCCGGAGATGATCGCCGATCTGCGCGCGCGCGGCATCGCCGCCGAGAGCGAGGGTGCGCTGATCATCGAGGTGGCCGACAGCTCCATCGAACTGGACCGCAAGGCGGCCGACGACTACGCCGCCGCGCTCGTGCCCGACTATTGGATCAACAACGTCCGCGACCGACAGATCGAGGAGTAC
>CAXTOE010000009.1:16521-18977 GCA_964245685.1 uncultured Acetobacteraceae bacterium
TGGAGAAGTCCGACGGCGCCGCCACCTACGGCACCACCGACCTCGCCACCATCGTGGCGCGCCGGCATGACCAGGATCCGACGCGCATCCTCTACGTGGTGGACCAGCGACAGGCGCTGCATTTCGAGCAGGTGTTCCGCGCCGCTCGCAGGGCCGGCCTCGCCGGCGATATCGAGCTGGTGCATGTCGGCTTCGGCACCGTCAATGGACCGGACGGCAAGCCGTACAAGACCCGCGAGGGCGGTGTCGCACAGCTCTCCGACCTGCTCGGCGACGCCATCGGCAAGGCACGCGAGCGCCTCGCTGAGACCGAGGTCGGGAACCGTCCCGAGCTCGACCACGAGCAGCTCGCCCGGCTGGTCGGGTTGGCGGCGGTAAAGTTCGCCGACCTGTCCTCGTTCCGCACCTCCGGCTACGTCTTCGACGCCGACCGGCTGGTCTCCTTCGAGGGCCGCACCGGCCCCTATGTGCAATATGCCTGCGTGCGCATCGGCTCGATCCTGACGCGCGGCGCGGCCCAGGACGCCCATCCCGGCACGATCCGTGTCGCCGCCGCCGCCGAGCGCGCCCTGGTGCTGGAATGCGCGCGCCTGCCGGAGGTGGTCGCCTCCGCCAGCCGCAACCTGGCCCCGAACGAGATCGCCGACTACGTGTTCGCGCTCGCCCAGGGCTTCAGCCGCTTCTACACCGACTGCCCGGTGCTCGGTGCCGCGGACGCGGCGGAGCGTGCATCGAGACTGGCGCTCTGCGGCCTCGCGCGTGCAGTGCTGGCGCGCGGACTGTGGCTGCTCGGCATCGAGGTGCCGGAGCGGATGTGAGCAAGATCATTTCTCTGCCAGCCTAGTTCCGCAGCGTCTGCACGCCCTTTAGGCACAACCTTCCGCCGCCGCGTCAGTCTCGATCGCCTTGTCTGTCCAAGGTGCATTCGCCGCATGCTATGGCGTCGAGCTTGGACGAGCGATCCACCGGATGGGGCGGGTTGATGATCGATCGGGCAATTCTCGGCGACGGCGACACGTCCCGGCGCGGCAGCACCGCGGTCAGCGCCCGCACCGACGCCGCCGCCGCCGGTGCCGCCGCGGGCTGAACCCCGGATGGACGCCCTCTCCTCGACCGGGGGTGTTCGACGGTGCGACCCGCACCGAGACCCACTGCCCGTACTGCGCCCTGCAGTGCGCCATGACGCTCGAACGCTCGCGCGCCGGCGACTGGTCGGTGCGGTCGCGCGACTTTCCCACCAACGAGGGCGGGCTCTGCCGCAAGGGCTGGACCGCCGGCCACCTGATGACGCATCCGGACCGTCTGCTGACGCCGATGATGCGCGAGCGCAAGGCGCGCCGCTGCGCGACGTGTCCTCGGAGCAGGCGCTCGACCGGATCGTCGCCGACGTCACCGCGCTGCAGGCGCGCCACGGCCGCGACTGCATCGCCGTGTTCGGCGGCGGCGGCCTGACCAACGAGAAGGCCTACCTGCTCGGCAAGTTCGCCCGCGTCGTGCTCGGCACCCCGCACATCGACTATAACGGCCGCTTCTGCATGGCCTCCGCCGCGGCGGCCGGCCTGCGCGCCTTCGGCATCGACCGCGGCATGCCGTTCCCGCTCGAGGACGTTCCGGAAGCGGAGACGATCCTGATCGCCGGCGGCAATCCCGCCGAGACGATGCCGCCGATCATGCAGTATATTTCGAGGCGCAGCGGGAGCGCGGCGGCCGGCTGATCGTCAGCGACCCGCGACGCACCGCCACCGCCCGGCTCGCGCACCTGCACCTGCAGCTGACCCCTGGCACCGACGCCGCACTCGCCAACGGCATCCTGCACGTGGCGGTGCGCGACAGGCTGATCGACCACGAGTTCATCGCCGCGCGCACCGAGGGCTGGGAGGCGGTGCGCCGCGTCGTCGCCTCGTACTGGCCGGACCGGGTGGAGCGGGAGACCGGGGTGCCGAGCGCACAGATTGCGCAGGCCGCCCACATGATGGGCGAGGCCTTGACCGCGATCATCCTCTCCGGCCGCGGTGCCGAGCAGCAGAGCCAGGGCGTGGACAACGCGCTCGCCTTCATCAACCTCGTCCTCGGCCATGCCGGCCGCAGGCATTGCGGCTGGGGCTGCCTGACCGGCCAGGGCAACGGCCAGGGCGGCCGCGAGCATGGCCAGAAGAGCGACCAGCTGCCCGGCTACCGGCGCATCGACAACCCGCGCCATCGCGCCGAGGTGGCCCGGATCTGGCAGGTCGATCCGGACCAGCTGCCTCCCCCTGGACTGCCCGCCACCGGCATCATCGACGCCCTCGGCGAGGAGGGCGGGATTCAGGGCCTGCTGCTGCTGGCCTCCAACATCCTGGTCTCGGCGCCCTCGACCGGCTGCCGCTGTTCGTCTCGCTCGATCAGTTCCTGTCGGAGAGCTCGGAGCGTGCCGACATCGTGCTGCCGGTCACGCAGTGGGCCGAGGAGACCGGCAC
>CAXTOE010000009.1:18987-19401 GCA_964245685.1 uncultured Acetobacteraceae bacterium
CCTCGAGGGCCGGGTGCTGCTGCGGCGCCAGGCGGTGGCGCCGCCGGACGGTGTGCGCACCGACACCGACATCCTGTCCGACCTCGCGATCCGGCTCGGCCGCGGCCACCACGTGCCGGTCGGCATCGAGGCGGTCTCGTCGGAGTTCCGCCGCGCCAGCAGCGGTGGTGCTGCCGACTATGGCGGCATCAGCATCGAGCGCGAGCAGGGCGTGTTCTGACCCTGCCCCGACGAAGGCCATCCGGGCACGCCGCGGCTGTTCCTGGAGCGCTTTGCCCATCACGACGGCCGCGCGCGCTTCTCGGCGGTGCAGCGTCGCGCCGCGGCGGAGGAGCCGGACAAGCACTACCCGCTCTACCTCACCACCGGCCGCGTGCTCAGCCACTACCAGACCGGCGCGCAGACGCGTCGGGT
>CAXTOE010000010.1:0-1808 GCA_964245685.1 uncultured Acetobacteraceae bacterium
CATCGACGGCGACCTGCCGGGGCAGCAGGCGGCGCTGCGGGTGTTCGACCTCGCCACGCTGTCGGACCGCGCGGTGCTGCAGGGGCTGGACAGCCACAGCCTCTCCGGCGACGGCGGCTCGGTTGCCTTCAGGCGCGACGGCGGCTGGCGCATCGCCGCGACCGCGTCCGGCGACGGCCGGAGCCTCGAGCCGTCGACGCTGCGCGCCACGGTGGATCCGGCGCGCGCCTGGTCGGAGATGTTCGAGAACGCGTGGCGGCTCGACCGCGACGTGTTCTTCAGCCGCGCGATGAACGGCGACGACTGGCAGGCGGTGCACGACGCCTATGCGAGGCTGCTGCCGCACGTCGCCTCGGAGGACGATTTCCTCTACCTGCTCGGGCAGCTGCAGGGAGAGCTCGCCAGCTCGCACACCTTCATCGGCCGCGGCGCGTCGTTCGATACCCGGCCTCCGGTCGCGACCGGCATGCTCGGCGTCGACTACGCGCTGGATGCGCGCTCCGGACGCTACCGCCTCGCGCGCATCCTGTCGGGAGACGACACGCGCGCCGAACTTCGCAGCCCGCTGACCGCACCGGGCCTCGACCTGCACGAGGGCGAGCTGCTGCTGGCGGTCAACGGCCGCGAGCTGAAGGCGCCCGACACGCCCGATGCGCTGCTCGTCGGTGCCGGCCGCCGGGTCACCCTGACGGTGGCCGTCTCGCCGGACGGCGCGCGGCGCGAGGTCCAGGTCGAGCCGCTCGACGACGAGGCGGCGCTGCGGCGCCACGACTGGATCGAACGCAACCGGGCCCGCGTCGACCGGCTGTCGCACGGCCAGGTCGGCTACGTGGCGCTGGGCGACTTCGCGGGCGACGGCTGGGGAGAGTTCGTGCGGCAGTTCTACCCGCAGGCGACCAGGCGGGCGCTGGTCATCGACGTCCGGTGGAACCGCGGCGGCTTCACCAGCCAGGCGGTGCTGAACGTGCTGCTGCGGCCGCAGGCCGGGACCTTCGTGAACCGCGAGGGTGCCGCGTCGCCGCTGCCGGTCACGGTGGCACCGCGCGCGATGGTGACGCTGCTGAACTGGGGCTCCGGTTCCGACGGCGACCAGTTCCCGTATTATTTCCGCCGCTACGGGCTGGGGCCGCTGGTCGGCACGCGGAGCTGGGGCGGCGTGCAGGGGATCAACGGGCCGTGGCGGCTGATGGACGGCACCTTCCTCACCATCCCGAAGGACTCGCTCGCCGACCCTGACGGGCACTGGATCATCGAGAACGCCGGCGTGTCGCCGGACCTCGTCGTGGACGACCGCCCCGACGAGGCCGTCACCGGCGGCGACGTCCAGCTCGAGGCGGCCGTACGGGCGGCGCTCGATCGGGCGAGCCGCAAGCCGGCCATCGTCCCGAAGGCGCCGCCGCCGCTACCGGCCTATCCGCGCGAGGGCCTGGTGCCGCCGGCATGGTTCGCCTCGGACGCGACGAAGCCGCGACCATGACGGCCGAACCCCGACGACCGGATCCGGACGTGCTGGCCGCGGCGGCGCTCCGCGAGGGCCGGGCGTCGCTGAAGATCTTCCTCGGTGCGGCACCCGGCGTCGGCAAGACCTTCGCGATGCTGACCCAGGCGAGACGGCGCCGGCAGGAGGGCGTGGACGTCGTCGCCGGCATCGTCGAGACGCACGGGCGCGACGAGACCGAGCAGCAGATCGGCGGCCTGCCGGTGCTGCCGCGCCGGGCGTTCCGCCACGACGGCCCGAACGGCGTCACCACCCTGGAGGAGTTCGACCTCGACGCGGCGATCGCGCGTCGGCCGGCGCTGCTGCTGGT
>CAXTOE010000010.1:1818-2270 GCA_964245685.1 uncultured Acetobacteraceae bacterium
GCGCACAGCAACGCGGCCGGCAGCCGGCATCGCAAGCGCTGGGAGGACGTGGCCGAGCTGCTCGCCGTCGGCATCCCGGTCTGGGCCACGCTCAACGTGCAGCACCTGGAGAGCCTGAACGACGCGATCACCCGCATCACCGGGATACGGGTGAGCGAGACCGTGCCCGACAGCGTGCTAGAGCGGGCCAGCGAGATCGAGCTGATCGACGTGCCGCCCAAGGAGCTGCGCGCCCGCCTGCGCGAGGGCCGCATCTACCGCAGCGAGATGGCGGCGCGGGCACTCGAAGGTTTCTTCCGCGAGGGCAACCTCACCGCGCTGCGCGAGATCGCGCTGCGCCGGGCGGCACAGCACGTCGACGCCAACGTGCTCGACTACATGCGCCTGCACGCCATCGCGGGTCCCTGGCCGGCGGGCGAGCGGGTGCTGGCGCTGGTCGGGCCGTCCTCGGG
>CAXTOE010000010.1:2280-11213 GCA_964245685.1 uncultured Acetobacteraceae bacterium
CGTAGAGCGCCTCGAGAAGGAACTCCTCGCCTTGCCGACGCGCTGCACGCGCCGTGGCTGGTGCTGCACGTCGAAGCCCCTTTCGTGAAGGCGTCGGGTGCGCGCGACGGCAGCACGGCGTCGGCGCTGGCGCTGGCTTCCGATCTCGGGGCCGCGATCGAGAGCCGGGCGGCGGCCGAGATCGTTCCCGCCGTGCTGGAGCTGGCACGGACGCGCAACGTGACCCAGATCGTGATCGGTCGCGGCGCCGGCCGCAGCGCCTGGCTGCGCCGGGTGACCGGACGCTCGCTGGCGATGACGCTGCTGCGACGCGCGCCGGAGTTCGCGCTGCACGTGGTGCCGACCGCGCATGTCGCCGTCCGCCACGACGCGGCGCAGGATCGGCGGCGGGCCGGCCTGGAGCGCCTCGGCATCGTCGTGCCGGGCCTGCTGGTCGGGGCGGTGGTCGGGATCGGCGAGGCGCTGCCGCACTGGCTCGGGCACGAGACGCTGGGCATGCTGTTCCTGGCCGCCGCGGTGGCGTCGGCGACGCTGTACGGGCTCCGTGCGGCACTGCTCGGCGCCGGCCTCGGCTTCCTGTGCTGGAACTTCTTCTTCATCCCGCCGCTGTATCGCATCACCATACGCGAGCCCCGCGACGTGGTGGCGCTGCTGGTGTTCGCCGGCGTCTCGCTCAGCACCGGCCTGATGGCGAGCCGGCTGCACGAGGCGGCGCGATCGGCGCAGTCTCGGATCGAGGGGCTGCGACGGGTCGGCGCCTTCAGCCGGGCGCTCGGCGGCCCGGCGACGGAGGCGGCGCTGTTCGAGGAGATCGTCCGGCACGCGGCGCCGATCGCGGGTGAGGCGATGCTGCTGACCGGCGGCGAGGACACGCTCGACATACGCGCCGCCGAGCCGCCCGCCGACACGCTCGACGAGGCCAGCTGGGCCGCCGCGTACTGGGCGTACCGGCGCGGCGAGCCGGCCGGCAGCTTCACCGCCACCCTGCCCTCCTCGCCCTGGCGCTTCCTGCCGATGCGCATCGTCCGTCGCGGCGACGCTGCACCGCGCCGGCTCGGCCTGCTCGCCGTGCGCAGCCGCGCCGCACTGCCGGCACCGGCGCTGCAGGCGCTCGAGGCCCTGGCCGACCAGGCGGCGGTGGCGATGGAGCGCGTGCACCTGGCGAACGCGGCGGCGCGGGATGCGGCGATGATGGAGACCCAGAGCCTGCGCGTGGCGCTGCTGAACTCGCTCGGCCACGACCTGCGCACGCCGCTGACCGGCATACGCGGCTCCGCCGAGACGCTGCGCACCGCCTGGTCGGCGCTGACGCCGGAGACGCGGGACGACCTGCTGGCGTCGATCGAGGACGACACCGCGCGGATGACGCGCTTCCTCGACAACATCACCGACATGACGCGGCTGGAGAGCGGCGAGATCAAGCCGATGCTGGCCAGCGTCGACGTCGGCGAGATCGTGGCCGGCGCTGTGTCGCGGCTGCGCCGCCCGGCCCAGATACGCAGCGCGCTGCCCGACGGACTGCCGCCGGTGTCGAGCGACCCGGCGCTGCTCGAGCAGGCGCTGTTCAACGTGCTCGACAACGCGGTGAAGTATGCGCCCGACCTGCCGCGCATCGCGGTCTCGGCCTCGGCAGGCGACGGCCGCGTGCTGCTCCGCATCGAGGATCGCGGCATCGGCATCGCGCCGGCCGACCTGCCGCACGTGTTCGACAGCTTCTATCGCGCGCGGTTCGGCGATCGCATCGCCGCCGGGACCGGCCTCGGGCTCGCCATCGCGCGCGGGCTGATCGAGGCGATGGCGAGCCGCCAGGGACGGCGGTCACGCTGGACCTGCCGGCGGCCATGCCGGGGAGGCCGGTCTGACCGGCCGGCTGATCCTAGTCGTCGATGACGAGCCGCAGATCCACCGCTTCCTGCGCCCCGCGCTGGAGGCCTCGGGCTACGAGGTGGCGCAGGCGCACGACGCGCAGGGCTTCCTCCGCCTGGCGGCGTCGCGCGCGCCCGACGCGGTGCTGCTCGATCTCGGGCTGCCGGACATGGACGGTCGGGAGGCGCTGGTGCGGCTGCGCGCCTTCAGCAGCGTGCCGGTGATCGTGCTGTCGGCGCGCAGCTGCGAGGCGGAGAAGATCGCCGCCCTCGACGAGGGCGCGGACGACTACGTGGAGAAGCCGTTCGCCCTGGGCGAGCTGCTGGCGCGGCTGCGCACCGCCCTGCGGCGTCAGACCGGCGAGAAGGCCGGCGCTCCGGGCAGGCTGCTGCGGGCGGGCACGGTGACGCTCGACGACGAGGCGCGGCAGGTGCGCGTCGCGGGTAGCCCGGTGCAGCTCAGCCCGCGCGAGTACGCGCTGCTCGACGCGCTGATGCGCAATCCCGGCCGGGTGCTGACACATCGTCAGCTGCTGGTCTCGGTATGGGGCCCGGCGCATGCCCACGACGTGCAGTATCTGCGCGTCTATATCGGCCACCTGCGGCAGAAGCTCGGAGCCGAGGCGGCGGCGATGATCGCGACCGAGCCGGCGATCGGCTATCGGCTGACGCTGCCGGAGCCGGAGCCGGAGCCATGAGCGCACATGCGGGCATCGCGGCGCTCGATCCCGTCTGCACCGTCGGCTACGAGGCCAGCAGCTTCGCGCAGGTGCGCGACGCGCTGCTTTCCGCCCACGTCGGGCTGCTGATCGACGTCCGTGCGGTGGCGGCCTCCCGACGTCCGGGCTTCTCCAAGCGCCTGCTGGCCGGGGGTCTGGCCGAGGCCGGGATCGGCTACCTGCACCTGCAGCCGCTGGGCACGCCCAAGCCGGGCCGCGATGCGGTGCGTCGCGGCGACGTCGAGACCATGCGGCGGATCTTCCAGGCCCACATGCAGGGCGACCGGTCGGTCGCCGCGCTGGCAGAGGCCGCCGCGGCGGCGCGCAGCACTCGCGTCTGCCTGCTCTGCTTCGAGCGCGAGCCGGCGCGCTGCCACCGCGCCCTCGTCGCCGACCTGATCTGCGAGCGCACCGCGCAACCGGTACTGCATCTTCACCCGGACGGCGGAAGCCGAACTTCGGGGTGACGCCTTGCTAACGTTAGGTTATGACTTCTACACTCGCGCTGCTCATGCGTGACGAGCAGGAGGCACGGATCATGGCCAAGCCGGTCGCGACCCTTCACAACGGGGAACGTCTGATCCTGCCGCACGCCGGCCAGATGCTCGGCGACGGCGATGACACCGTGTTCGGCGCCTTCGCCCGCCTCGCCGCACGCGACCTCGACGCACCGCTGGCGCTGGTGGTCGTCGAGGAGAACGGTCGGCTGCAGATACGCGGCGTCTGGGGACGATCCAGCGGCCAGAGCCTGCCGGCCTCCGTCATACGCATGCAGATGGTCAGCCAGCGTCGCATGACCCTGGAGATCGCCGACCTGTCGCGCGACCCCGGCTTCGCCGCGGCACCGGAGGCGGAGCGCGCCGCGGGGTTCCTCTCCTACGCCGGCGCCACGCTGCGCGACGAGGCCGGCGCCTCGGTGGGGATCCTGTGCGTGCTCGACGAGCGGCCGCGCCGGTTCGGGCGCGAGGGCCTGGCGGCGCTGACCGACCTCGCGCGCTGCGCCAGCGCGATGCTGATCCTGGAGCCGGGTGCCGAGACCGACAGCAGCGCCGCCGCCGGCGTGACCGGGCTGCCCGGCCGCGAAGCCCTGGAGGCGCATCTCGACAAGCTGGTGGTGGCCGCGGAGAACGCCGGCCCGAACGCGCTGCCGCCCGGCTTCGCGGTGCTGCGCATCGATATCGGCCGGCTGACCGTGCTCAACGAGATGCACGGCCGCGGTGCGGTGGACCAGTCGCTCAAGCAGGTGGTGAGCCGGCTGCGCGCGGTGATGCCGAGCCACAGCTTCCTGGCCCGGCTCGGCGGCGGCGGCTTCGCGCTGGTGGTCGGCGGCCGGGTGTCGGCGGCCGAGATCGAGGCGGTGGCGCTTCGCGTGATGGACCGGCTGCGCGAGCCCGCGCATATCGACGGGCTGGACCTGCCGCTTCGCCCCTCCGCCGGGGTCGCGGCCTTTCCGTCCGACGCCACCGACACCGCCGGGCTGATGCGCTGCGCCGAGGCGGCGCTGAGCCAGGCCAAGCGCGAGGGCGACGGCCGGCACGTGCACTCGACCCCGACCCTGCTGCATCATTTCGAGCTCTCCGCCGGGCTGGAGCAGGATCTGCAGCTCGCTACCATGACCGGCGCGTTCTCGCTGAACTGGCTGCCGGTGATCGACACCGCCACCGAGCAGGTGGTCAGCTTCGAGGCGCTGGTGCGCTGGAACCGCCCCGGTCACGGCGACATCTCGCCGGAGCTGTTCATCCCCTGCGCCGAGGCCACCGGGCTGATCGAGCAGATCGACAGCTGGGTGCTGGCCGCGGCCTGCCGCGAGGCGCAATCCTGGGAGCGCGCGCTGGGGGTCTCGGTGAACATCTCGCCGGTGTGGATCTCGCACAACCGGCTGCCGGCGCTGCTGGCGCGTGTGCTGGAGCAGACCGGGCTCGATCCGGCGCGTCTGCAGATCGAGCTCTCGGAGCGGGTGCCGTTCGGCTCAGACGGGATGGCGCGTCGCGAGCTCGCCCGCGTGCGCGCGATGGGCGTGCGGCTGGCGCTCGACGATTTCGGCAACGGCTTCTCTTGCCTCGGCCTGCTCGGCACCTACCCGTTCGACCAGGTCAAGCTCGACCGGCAGTTCGTCAGCGCGCTCGGCCGCGACCGACGCGCCGAGGCGATCACCCGCTCGGTGCTGCAGATGGTGCAGTCGCTCGGCATGACCAGCTGCGCGGAAGGGGTCGAGACCGAGGAGCAGCTCGCCTTCCTCGACGCGCATGGCTGCGAGGAGATACAGGGCTACCTGATCGGCCGCCCGGTGCCGCGCCTGCCGCGCCCGGTGGGTGCCGGCGAGACGATAACCTCCTAGCGCGGCGATCCGGCGCCGGCGCGTGGGCCCGGCGGTGCCGCAACCCTCGCCGATGCCTGCGGTTGAAGGCGCTCCACCCTGCCGAGGATGCGCCCCGTGAGCCACCACAAGACCAAGTCCGACAACGACACCAGCACCGCCCGTTCGGCCAAGGCGCAGAAGGCGGACGAGGTGCAGGAGGCCGGCACCGCCAAGGCGGGCGGCGTGCACGGCGACGCGTTCGTGCCGGAAGGCGGACCGGCCCCCTCGCCGGTCCGGCACAAGGGGGCGCCGATGCCGGCCGCCTCCACCGCCGCGGCAGGCACCGCCGGCGAGGACGGCACCAGCAGCGCCACCGCCGGCAAGGCCGAGAAGCAGGCCGCCGCCGAGCACGCCGCAGCCACGCAGAAGCAGGACGGGCGCGGGCACCGCAAGTCGGACTGAGGCCGCGCGCCTCCCGCCGGGCTCAGCCGGGCTCGGCGGGCTCGAAGTCGAAGCTGCCGTCGTGCGACTGCCATTGCTGCACCGTCAGCACGCGGGCGCCGCCGCGGCTCTCGTGCGGGCCGTGCACCTGTCCGGCGGCGTGGCTGAGGAAGCCGCCGGGCTCCAGCGTCTTGCCGTTCTCGATCAGGTCGCCCTCGAGCACGTAGTGCATCTCCGCACCGGCGCGGTGCAGGTGGGCGGGGATGCGCGAGCCCGGCGGCATGTGGACGATGGTGGTCACCACGCCGCACGCCGCGTCCTGGTTCAGGATCTGGATGCGGAACTCGCCCTCGGCGCCGGGGATCTCGAAGCGCACCGGCTCGACCTGGCTCGCGGCCGCCTGCAGCTTGCGTCCGGTCGCTTGACCGGCGGTGTCGGGAGTGCTGTCGGACATGTCGAACCCTGCTGGTTGATGCGGGGCTAACGCCAGCGCACCGGAGTGGCTGCACGCCCGGACCGATTTGCCCGTCGCCCACCGGACGCGCCAGCAGCAGGGGGAGAACCAAGATGCCGTACGAGCTCTACTACTGGGACGGCCTGCAGGGACGCGGCGAGTTCGTCCGGCTGGCGCTGGAGGATGCCGGCGCCGCCTACGTCGACGTCACCCGCGCGCCGAAGCGCGAGGGTGGCGGCACCAAGGCGATGCTGCAGCTGCTCGAGCACGGCGCCGGGCCGCAGATCCCGTTCGCGCCGCCGTTCCTCAAGGACGGCGAGCTGATCGTGACGCACGTCGCCAACATCCTGCTCTACCTGGGGCCGAGGCTCGGTCTGGCGCCGTCCGAGGAGCCGCTGCGAACCGTCGCCCACGGCCTGCAGCTCACCATCACCGACCTGGTCGCGGAGGTGCACGACACGCATCATCCGATCGCCAGCACGCAGTACTACGAGGAGCAGAAGGAGGCGGCGCGCACGCGGTCGGCGGATTTCATCGAGCACCGCATGCCCAAGTTCCTCCGCTACTTCGAGACGGTGCTGAAGCGCAACCCAAACGGTCCCGGCCAGATCGTGGGCAGCGCCACGACGTATGTCGACCTCTCGCTGTTCCAGGTGATCGAGGGCCTGCGCTACGCCTTCCCGCGCGCCACGCGGAAACTGGCCGCGCAGTACCCGGCCCTGGTGGCGCTGCACGACCAGATCGAGGCGCGGCCGGCGCTGGCTTCCTACCTCGCCTCCGACCGCCGGCTCGCCTTCAACGAGTCCGGCATCTTCCGTCACTATCCCGAGCTCGACCGCGACACGTAGCAGGCTACCGAGAAAGCAAGCAGAGGGCTCTGCCCTCGACCCGCCGGGGCCGGCGGCCCCGGACCCCGATCAATGCTGGGCGATCCGTTGTAGCCGTGCAAACATAACAGCCGGCGGGAGACCCCTGGATGCGCATCCTCCACGAGCGGACCAAGATCCTGGTTGCGGGCCTCTGTATCGGAGTGCCGGTCACCGCATTCGCCCAGCAGACGCCCGACGGTGCGTCGACGTCGTACAGCCAGGTCGCGGCGACCGCGGACCCCGACGCTGCCGGCACGACGGTCCAGGTGGCTCCCGCACCGGTGCCCGACGGCGGCATCGCCGGCTACTTCGCGCACTGGTTCGACCGCGTCCGGCAGGCCCAGGACAGCCAGCCGCACTGGATCACGCCCCTGGTTACGGTCACGCCGCGGCTGGAGCAGGAGGTGCGCTACGACCAGTTCTGGGAGCACCTGCCGACCGGCGCCAGCCTGCACAACTACGACACCGGCAAGGGCCTCGAGCTGATCCCGACCACCACCAACGAGGTGATCCTCGGCGTGCCCCCCTACGAGGAGCGACAGCTCGGCCACGCCCGCGCAGTCACCGGCTGGGGCGACTACCCGATCTTCCTGATCAAGCAGCGGCTGTTCAGCGAGAACGAGCAGAGCGGCAACGCGATCGTCACCGCCTTCCTCCAGGTCACCGCGCGCACCGGCTCCAAGGCGTTCACCGGCAACAGCACGATCGTCACGCCGACGATCGCCGGCGGCAAGGGCTGGGGCGACTTCGACATCCAGGCGACGATGGGCGTCGCGATCCCGGCGACCAAGCTCGACACCACCGGCTCGCAGCTGCTGACCAACGTGACCTTCCAGTATCACCTGCTGAAGTATTTCTGGCCGGAGTTCGAGCTGAACGACACGATCTGGCTCAGCGGCGACCAGCGCGGCGGCAAGGATCAGCTGTTCCTCACCCCGGGCCTGGTGCTCGGCCGCTTCGCCATCGCCGGGCGCGTGCGGGCCATCGTGGGCGCCGGCTACCAGTTCGCGGTGTCGCCCGACGAGCGCGTCACCGGCGAGGTCGACCCCGTATACGCGCATAACTGGGTGCTGTCGGCGCGGCTGAGTTTCTGACAGTCTCTCCCCGATCAGACGGGGATGCCATGGCCAAGGTAAGACATCCCGACCGGCTCGGCCTGCACCTGCGCATCGTGCTGCATCATGGCGTGGCGATGGGCCCGGGACGCGCCGAGTTGCTCGATGGCGTGCGCGAGCACGGCTCCATCTCCGCCGCCGGACGCGCCAGCGGCATGAGCTACAAGCGCGCCTGGGCGCTGATCGAGGCGATGAACTCGGGCTTCCGCGAGCCGCTGGTGGAGGCTGCCCGCGGCGGCCCGGCCGGGGGCGGAGCACGACTCACGCTCGCCGGGGAGACGGTCCTGGCGCTGTACCGCCGTGTCGAGGCAGCCGCGTCGTCGGCGTCGGCGCTGGAGCTCGACCAGCTCGCCGGCCTCGTCGCGTCGCGCTGAGGCCGGCGCTAGGAGCCGCGTCGGCGGGAGCTCTGCCGCGTCGGGCCGACATGGTTGAGGCTGAAGGCGATGCCGCCGGCGACGATCCCCAGCATCAGCGGCAGCATCCAGCCCGGCCGCAGCAGGAACGGCAGCAGCACGTGGGTCCAGGTGCCCGCCGACACGCGATGCAGGATGAACCGGTGCAGCCCGTCGAGGCTATGCGGATCCATCGAGACCAGCATGGCGCCGAGATCCATCTGCAGCGGCAGGGTGGCGGCGATGGCGAAGGCGACCACGAGCCCAACCGCGCAGAGCCATGCGAACACGCGCATGGTGACCAGGCGGCCGTTCCAGTGCCGCGGGCCGCGGGACTTGCGATTCAAGCTATGGGCCGTAACCGATCCTCCGAAGACGTCGCGATGCGCTCGAGCCTGTCAGTGCCAGCATCCTGAGCGCGGAGCAAGGCTTCAGAACTTCGCCGACAGCGCCACCGAGCCGAAATTGAACAGGCCGGAACGCTGGCCGTTGAATTCGGGCGTCTGCCAGGTCTGCGTGTAGGACAGCCGCACCCCGTGATAGATCACCGCGAGGCCACCCTCGAACTCGCCCACGTCCCAGATCTTGGAGACGTGCGGCTCCCCTGAGCGGAAGGTGCTGCCCTGCAGCGTGGCGTCGTAAAGCACCGCCTGGCCGTCGACACCGGCGAAGCCGTACCAGACGAAGCGTTGGGTGGCCTTGTAGGCATCTGAGCCGTCCAGCCCGGGGCTGATCCGCGCGGTACCGAAATCGCTGTCGAGGCCCTGGCCGATCCGCAC
>CAXTOE010000010.1:11223-15639 GCA_964245685.1 uncultured Acetobacteraceae bacterium
ATCCGCACCGTGCCACCGAGCTGGGCGTTGGTGCGGAAGTCGCCGCCGGCGGCGGCGGCGGCGGGCAGCAGGTCGACCGAGACGCCGTAGGCGCTGATCACCGGGAAGCGCCAGATCCGCGACGCCTGCAGCTGCAGGATCGGCTGGTTCGGCAGCTGGTGCGACCAGCCGCGGTTCGGGGTGTCGCCGATCAGGCTGTGGAAGCCGTTCTGCACCTGGTAGCCGCCGGCGTACGAGCCCAGCACGCCGGCCTGCACGCCCGCCACGCTGCGCGACAGGTCGGTGTCGCTGATCAGGTTGGCGGTGCCGAGCAGCACGCCGGCGTAGGGACGATCGCGCGGATCGGGCGGATTGATCTGCGTCTGGCGCGGCGTGAAGATCGACTGCTGCAGGCCGAGCGCGATGCGCTGCACCCCCTCGCCCCAGATCGCGCGGTTGAGATCGGAGACGCCCGGCGGCTGATTGTCGGTGCCCGAGGTCCAGCCGAGGCGCAGTCCGCTGGTGTAGTACTGGTCCGACGTGCCCGACTGCGTCGATACCGCATCGTTCTCGACCTGCGCCGTCCAGGTGCCGTACGGGTCCTGCAACGGTGCCGCGGCGGCGCGGAGGGTCGGTAGCAACGAGGCCGCGAGCACGGCGCCTGCAGGGATCAGGCTGGTCAAGCTTCGCGTCATGATGCTCACTATCAACGGTATGGACGATCCACCGCCTGGCGACACGCTGCCGCGCCGCCAAAACCGTTCCTCATTAGGAGATCTCCGGTCCTGACGAAACCCCCGCCGACCGCCCTGCCGCCAGATCCTCAGGCGCACTATCCGCGCGACCTGCGCGGCTACGGCGCGCATCCGCCGCATCCGCGGTGGCCGGGCGGGGCGCGCGTCGCGGTGCAGTTCGTGGTCAATTACGAGGAGGGCGGCGAGAACTGCGTGCTGCACGGCGACGCGGCGTCGGAGAGCTTCCTGTCCGACATCGTCCCGGCGCAGCCGATCGTCGGCGCGCGCCACGTCAACATGGAGAGCCTCTACGAATACGGCAGCCGCGCCGGGATCTGGCGTCTGCTGCGGCTGTTTGCGGAACGCGACCTGCGTTTCACCAGCTACGCCGTCGGCATGGCGATCGAGCGCATGCCGGAGATCGCGATCGCCATGCATGAGGCCGGCCACGAGGTGGCCAGCCACGGCTATCGCTGGATCGACTACCAGCACGTCGACATCGAGCGCGAGCGAGACGACCTGCGACGCGCCATCGCGGTGCAGACCGACATCCTCGGCGAGCGTCCGCTCGGCTGGTATCTCGGGCGCTGCAGCCCCAACACGCGGGCGCTGGTCGCGCAGGAGGCGGGCTTTCTCTACGACTCCGATTCCTATGCCGACGACCTGCCGTACTGGGACGACAGCAACGGGCGGGCGCAGCTGGTGATCCCGTACACGCTGGAGGCCAACGACATGCGCTTCGCCAGCCCCGCCGGCTTCGCCAGCGGCGAGGATTTCTTCGCCTACTTGCGCGACGGCTTCGACCTGCTCTACCGGGAAGGCGAGACGGCGCCGAAGATGATGTCGATCGGGCTGCATTGCCGCCTCGCCGGACGACCCGGACGCGCCGCGTCGCTGGCACGCTTCATGGACCACGTGCTGTCGCACAGCCACGTCTGGATCACGCGGCGAATTGACATCGCGCGTCATTGGCACGCCGTGCATCCTTATCGAGCGGACAAAGAACCGTCATAAAATTACACGATCTGGTGAAGGTTCGCCGTGGTCCGTGCAGCCTTTCCCGTGCTATGCCATGGTCCGACATCATCCGAATGGGTGATGATCTACCGCTTCACCCGGTGCGTCCTCGACCAGGACGACACCAACTAGACCTCGGGATTACGACCGTTGAGAAGTAACAGGACCGACCGCAGCCCCCGTTCCCCGCGCCGCGGCGGCTTTGACGACGATTTCGTGCCGGCTCCCACCTTCGGCGACCGCAGCGGCCCTCCGCCCCGTCGTCCGCTAGGCGGCGGCGGCGGCTCCCAGGTCATCGCGTCGGGCCCTGAGATCAGCGCCAGCGTGAAGTGGTTCAACAGCGAGAAGGGCTTCGGCTTCGTCGAGCTGTCCGATGGCACCGGCGACGTGTTCCTGCACGCCAACGCGCTCAGCCAGTCCGGCCACGACTCCGTCAGCCCCGGCGCCACGCTCGGCGTGCGCATCGGCCAGGGTCCGAAGGGACGCCAGGTCGCCGAGGTCATCTCCGTCGACGAGAGCACCGCACAGCCCGAGCGTCCGCGCTCGGCATCACCGGGCGGCTTCGGCGGCCCGCGCACCGGCGGCGCCCCCGGCGGCTTCCGCAGCGGCCGCGTCAGCCCGGATCTGTCGCAGGCCGAGGAGGTGCGCGGCATCGTCAAGTGGTACAACGCGACCAAGGGCTTCGGCTTCATCACCCCCGACACCGGCGGCAAGGACATCTTCGTGCATGCCTCGGCGCTCGAGCGCTCCGGCCTCTCCAGCCTCAACGAGGGTCAGGCGACCCGCGTGCAGGTGGTGCAAGGCCAGAAGGGCCCGGAGGCGGCTGCGATCAGCCTCGCCTGAGCCATCACCCGATGTGCAACGGAGCGCCCTCACCGCGTCGAGCGGTGAGGGCGTTTTCGTTCGTGCGCACCGCCTGCGTGCTCGGTGCGATGCTGGCGTTCGCCGGCTGCGCCGACCGCAGCGGACCGGTGTTCGGCAACTGGCAGGGCCGTCAGCCTACCGGCAACGAGCTCAACCCGTACTTCGTCGACCTGGTGTTGCACGGCGCGCCGGGCGCCACCGAAGGCGAGTACGACTTCAAGGTGCTGATCACCGATCCGACGCTGTCCGGCGTCGGCAACCACACGGTGACCTGGGGTGATCGCTGGACCCTTACGCGCGCAGGCACGTCACCGCCGGTGCTGCATCTGCACGACCTGCCGGACGGACAGATCTCGAGCTACGCGCTGATGGCGGACGGCGTGTTGCTGCCGTCGACCCGCGCCGGCACGCCGGACCTGTCGCCGGCCAGCCTGCACGACGCGCTGCGTCCGGTCCCTAAGGATAGCTGGGGCTACGGTCGGCTTTAGTCTCGCCGGCGCTCCGGGAGGACCACTGGGGCCGGCGGCGCCAGACCCCGTTCATGGGATCGCCGGCGCGCCGATCATGCCGCCCTCGTTCCACAGCGCGTTTATCCCGCGCGGCAGGTTCAGTGCGCGGCCGGGGCCGGTGGTGGCGGCGAGGATCTCGCCGTAGTTGCCCGTCGCGGCGATGGCGCGCGCCGCCCAGCCATCCTGCAGCCCGAGCCGCGTCGCGAGCCCCGGCGTCGGGCCGAGCAGGCGATGCGCCGCGGGATCGGCGCCGTCGCGCATGGCGTCCAGGTTGCCGCGGGTGATCCCGTCCTGCTCCGCCTCGATCAGCGCCGTGATCACGTCGCTGACCACCGTGCTCCATGCCGGATCGTCGTCACGCGTCGCAGCCGCGAACGGATCGAAGCTGATCCTGTCTGGCAGGATGTCGAAATCCGCGCGCCGGCCATGGAAGCCGGCGCGCATTACGGCAAGCGTCGAGATGTCGGCGGTCACCGCGTCGCAATTGCCGCTGGTCAGCGCCGCTTCCATCTCGCCGGCCTCCTCGAACGGATGCGGACGGATGGCGACGCGGGCACGCGCCGACCATTCCGCGAGGCCCGGTTCGGCCGGTGTCTCTAGCAGATAGCAGACCAGCCGGCCGCGCAGGTCGGCGGGCGCGCGCACGTGCAGGTCGCGGCGCACCAGGAAGCCCTGGCCGTCGATGAACAGGGTCGGCGAGAAGCGCAGATGGTGCAGCTGCGCCGCCGTGGCCTCCGGCGTAGTGCCGACCAGCAGCCGGATCCGCCTGTCGTCGAGTGCCGCGATGCCGTGCGCGTCGTCGGGAAAGCCGACCAGGCGCACCCGGGCCGGATCGCCGAGCACGGCGGCGGCGACCGCGCGGCAGATCGCGGACGAGAACAGGGACAGGTCGCCGTGGGAGTCTGTCTTGGTGAAATCCTCCTGCTCGACCACGACGCCGCAGGCGAGCGTCGTGGCCGTCCCGGTGGTCCGCGCGGCGTGCGCCGCGGGCGCGCCGCCGAGCAGGGTGAGCAGGAACGCGAGCAGCAGTCCGGGCCGCCGCCCGGCCGCGGATCGAGCCGCGATCACGGCGTCCAGGTGCCCGAGGTCGGGTTGCCCGGCGTGGTGTTGGGGCGCGGGTTGAAGTCCGCCGGCGCGGGATCCATCAGCGTGCCGCCGCGATAGTCGGTCGGGATGATGTTCAGCGCGGTGCAGCCGTTGCCGCCGTAGTGGGGCAGCGACTTCACGATCGCGGTGGGGATCATGGCAAAGCTGGCGGGCAGCGGCTGCAGCTCGCCTGAGTGGCGGGAGTTGTCGAATGCCGAGAATAGGTC
>CAXTOE010000010.1:15649-18805 GCA_964245685.1 uncultured Acetobacteraceae bacterium
GGCCGAACTCCTGCCGGCCGAGCGCGCGTGCGTGCGCCTCGTCGGGCAGCGCGGCCAGCGGGGTCAGGTCGAACAGCTCGTCGATGAACTTGATGACCGAGCTGTGCTCGTCGTACTCGTGGCTGATCGCGTGCACGCGGCTGTACGGCGAGATCACGATCAGCGGGATGCGCGGGCCGGCGGCGAGCGGGTTGCCCTCCGGATCGAGTTCGCGGAAATGCGGCAACTGGTGGTCGTAGAGCCCGTCGGTCTCGTCGTAGGTGATGATGATCGCGCTGTCCTTCCAGTACGGCGAGGCGGCGATCGCATTCACCTCATCGGCGAGCAGCGCCTCGGAGATCTGGGTGTCGGAGTAGCCAGGATGATCGTCGCTGCCCGGCAGCGCCTTCTGCACCGTCGGGTTCGGATCGACCGGCAGCAGCCCGTCATTGTTGCCGTAGCCGCCGCGCACGTAGAACACGCCGCCCTTGGCCGGCAGCTTGTTGGCGCCGACGTCGCGGTAGAAGTCGCCGAGGCCGTGCAGGTTCGAGGCCACCTTGGGGTTGTCGCCGACATAGCCGAAATATTGCGGGCCGTTATGGTGGGTGACGTAGGTGGCGTTCGACACCACGCCGTTGCTGTCGGTCGGCTCCAGGTCGTAGCCCTCCTGGTACCAGCCCCAGTTGGTCGGTGCCACCTTCTCGCTGGCGATGGTGCGTATGTCGTCCTGCACGTCGAGCAGGTCGAGGGCCGGGTTGAGGTCGGACTGCACCGTCTGCTGGATCGCACGCCCCATGAAGGAGAGCGGCAGGCTGGCGTAGGTCTGGTTCAGCGCCGGGGTGGCCGGGCTCTCGTCGTTGGGTCCGTAGGGGGGCTTGCCGGGCGTGGTGTCGTAGTTCGATCCGGCGTACGGGCCGGCGTCACCGACCACCGGCTCGCCGCCGGTCGCCAGCACCACCGGATTGGTCTGGTTGCTGCCGGTCTCGGGATGCAGCGCCCACTGCGTCTCGCCGGACTGGCCGGCGATCATCGCGATCGCGTTCGGCGTCGAGGGCCCGATGATGGTCTGGTACATGTTGTCGAACAGCGTGAAGCGGTCGGCGAACTGCCACAGGAACGGCACCGTGGTGCAGTCGTCGTGCGCCAGCGCCAGCTCGCCCTTCTGCTTGGCCGCCAGCGTCGGGTTGCTGGTCGCGGCGACGCCGGTCTTGAGCGAGACGATCTTGCCGCCTTTGGTGGTCAGCCCTTCCTCGTCCAGTGCGTAGCGGTCGTTCATCGCGACGCCGCCGACCACGTCGAGGCTGTTGTTGATGCCGGTGTGGGAGTGGTCGATCGAATCCGTGTCGGCGCTGTAGATCGGCACCGTCTTGCCGTTGGTCGCCGTCACCGTCTGCGGGATCAGGAACGGCGAGATGGTGACGACCTTGCCGTCGGTGTCGACCAGCGCCTGCCTGAAGCCGGGAGTCTGCGCCGCCGGCTGGCTGAACAGCCCGCGCGCGCCCGGAAAGGTGCCGAAATGCATGTCGAACGAACGGTGCTCCTGGAACAGGACGAACACGTACTTCACCTTCTTGCGCAGCAGCGCCAGCTTGGCGGCGTGCGAATAGGCGGGTTCGGTGGTGGGCGAATGTGCCAGGCTGCCGACCAGCGGGCTGGAGGGCGGCCCGAGCTCGACCAGGCTCGCATCGACCGGCTCATGCGCGGCGATGTCGTCCTCCGCCGGTGCGGCGCAGGCGATCAGCGGCTGCATGGCCAGGGCGACGGCGACGATGGCGCTGGTGCAGTTCAGGCGGAAGCGATGCGGCATCGATCATTCTCCGTGCAGCGGTCAGTCACGGCGGCGTTCCTACGACCTGTGTTCGTGACGGAGAAGGTCAGTGCGATTACAGTTTGAAGACAAATTCCCGGGGCGAAGCCGGTGAGGCCGCCGCTGCACCGCCTGCGCAATCCTCTCGACTACGTCCGGCCGCGCGTGCTGCGCATCGGCGTCACCGGCCTCGCGCGGTCGGGCAAGACGGTGCTGCTGACCTCGCTCGCCGCGGCGCTGCTGGCGCCGGGCCGCGGCGGCCTGTCGGGACGCATACGCGGGGCGCGGCTGTCGCCCTCCGGTGCCGAGTCGCTGCCGCGCTTCGAGTACGAGCGCCACCTCGCCTCGCTCGCCGCCGATCCGCCGCGCTGGCCGGAGCGGACGAACGCGGTGTCGCTGCTGGCGCTGGACCTGGAGATCGCGGACCCTCCGCTGCCCCTATCCTTGCCCATGCCACTGCGCCGGATGCGACTCGAGCTGCTCGACTATCCGGGCGAGTGGCTGCTCGACCTTCCGCTGCTCGGCCAGTCCTTCGAGGGCTGGTCGGCGTCGGTGCTGTCGCGGCTGCCGCGCCCGGCGCTGGCCGAGGCGACGCGCGACTTCCTCGGCTTCGCCCACGGCCTGCCGGCCTCCGCACCCGCCGACGAGCGTCTCGCCGAAGCCGGCCACCGCCTGTACCGCACGACCCTGGAGCGGCTGCGCGACCGCGGCCTGTCGATGCTGCAGCCCGGCCGCTTCCTGATGCCGGCGCCCGGCCCGGCGCCGCCGTGGGAGTGCTTCTTTCCGACGTCGGCCGGCGCCGGCGCCCCCGGGGCGCTGCAGGCGCTGCTGCGCCGCCGCTACGACGCCTATGTCGGCGCGGTGCGCGAGGCGCTGGTCTCGCCGCTGTTCGGCGACATGGACCGGCTGGTGGTGCTGGCCGACCTGCTGGGCGCGCTGCATGCCGGCCCGGACGCGTTCGCCGACGTGCAGGCGGCGTTGTCGGCGGCGGCGGCCTCGCTGCGCTGGCGCGGCTCCTGGCTCGACATGGCGGCTGCCCTGTCGCGGCTGCGCCTGCCGCCGCGGGTGATCCGGCGGGTGGCGTTCGCCGCCAGCAAGGCGGACCACGTCGCCGAGCGGCAGCGCGGCAACCTCGCCGGGCTGATGCGCAGCCTGACCGCAGCACCGGCCGGCGCGGAGCGGGCCGGGCAGGCGTTCCTCGCCATCGCCGCCGCGCGCTGCACCGAGGATTTCATCTGGACCCTGGAGGGTCGTCCGGTCTCGGCGGTGCGCGGGCGCGTGCTCGGCGAGCGGCAGCGCACCCGCTCCTATCCCGGGGAGGTGCCCGACCGTGGGCCCGCCGCCGCGGCCGGGGCGCCACCGGTACACGA
>CAXTOE010000011.1:0-4166 GCA_964245685.1 uncultured Acetobacteraceae bacterium
CTCGTATTTCAGTCGCGCGAACACCCCGTGGCCGTTGATGGTGGCGATGCCCTCGCGCAGTCCGCCGAGCTCGCTCTCGTCGTACTCCAGCAGCTCGAAGCGCCAGCCGCGCCCGTCGGCGTAGCGCCGGTAGGCCTCGAACAGCTCGGCCGCGAACAGCCCCGCCTCGTCGCCGCCGGCGGCCGGACGCAGCTCCAGGATGGCGCTGCGGGCGTCGGCTTCGTCGCGCGGCAGCATCGCCAGGCGGATCTCGTGACGCAGCCCGGGCAGCCGCTCGCGCAGGCTGGCGAGCTCGGCCTGGGCCAGCTCGCGCATCTCCGAATCCTCCAGCAGCGCCACGGCCTGCCGTTCCTCGAGCTCGGCGGCGCGCAGTTCGTTGATGCGCGCGACCACCGCGCCGAGCTCGGCGAACTCGCGCGAGGCGCGGTTGAACGCCTCGCCCGAGAGGCTCGAGGAGAGCTGGTCGCGCAGCTCGTCGGAACGGGCGACGATGCGGTCCAGCCGAAGCTCGAAGTTCATGTCGCCCCGAGCAGATGCGCGACGACCCGGTCGAGGGCGACCTCGCTCTGCGTACCGCGGGCCAGGTCCTTGAGCTGTGCCGCCCCGCGGGCGAGCTCGTCCTCGCCGAGCAGGATCGCGTGGGAGGCGCCGATCCGGTGGGCGCGCTCCAGCCGGCGCTTCAGGTTGCCGCGATAGGCTGGCTCGGCGCGCAGCCCGGCGGCGCGCAGCGACGGCAGCAGCCCGATCGCCGCCTCCTGGGCGGCCTCGCCGACCGGCACCACCGCGACCGGCGGCGGCGTCGACGGTGCTCCCGCCAACAGCAGGCATAGCCGTTCGATGCCGCCCGCCCAGCCCACCGCAGGCGTCTCCGGACCGCCCATCTCCGCGACCAGCCCGTCATAGCGGCCGCCGGCGAGCACCGTGCCCTGGGCGCCGAGACGGTCGGTGGTGAACTCGAACGCCGTGTGGCTGTAGTAGTCCAGGCCGCGCACGATGCGCGGGTTCTCGCGGAAAGCCACGCCGAAGCTGGCGAGCGCGCGTCGCAGCGCGTCCCAGAAGCCGCGTGCTGCCGGCGTCAGGTAGCCCTCTATGGTCGGCGCCGCCGCGACCAGCGCGCGGTCGGCGGCGGACTTGCTGTCCAGGATGCGCAGCGGGTTGCGCTGCAGGCGAGAGCGGCTCTCCTCGGAGAGCTGTTCGCGCACCTCGTGGAAGTACTCCACCAGCGCCGCGCGCCACGCCTGACGGCTCTCGACGTCGCCCAGCGTGTTGAGTTCCAGCACCGTCGCGTCGGCCACGCCGAGTGCCGCCAGCACGTCGCGGCCGAGCGCGATCGTCTCCGCGTCGGCCAGCGGCTCGGCGGCGCCGATCAGCTCGGCGCCGATCTGGTGGAACTGCCGGTAGCGACCCTTCTGCGGCCGCTCGTAGCGGAACATCGGGCCGGCATAGAACACCTTCTGCGGCAGCGACTGGGTGAGGCCGTTGCTGACCAGGGCGCGGCAGATCGCGGCCGTGCCCTCCGGACGCAGCGTCAGCCCGTCGCCGCCGCGGTCGGAGAAGCTGTACATCTCCTTGGTGACCACGTCCGAGGTCTCGCCGAGCGTGCGCGAGAACACCCGCGTGTCCTCGAAGATCGGCGTCGCCCACTCGTCGAACCCGTACAGGCCGGCGACCCGTCGTGCGGGCTCGACGACGTGGGCGTGACGGCGCTGCTCCTCGCCGAGCAGGTCCCTGGTGCCGCGCACGGGCTGCAATGCGTCCAACTGCTGTTCCTAGGCTGGCGCCGGCGCCCGATGCCCCGACCTCCTAGTCGGCGGCCAGCTCTGCCAGCTTCTTCGCGTCGGTCTCGGCCTGGAACTGTGCCGCCTTGTGCTCGACCAGCTCGACGATGTGCTCGACCATGCGCTCGGCGGGCATGGTGTGGTCCTGCCGCCCGGCGGCATAGACCATGTGACGGCCGGAGCCGCCGCCGGTGACGCCGATGTCGGTCATCAGCGCCTCGCCCGGCCCGTTGACGACGCAGCCGATGATCGAGAGCGTCAGCGGCGTCTCGATGTGGGCGAGGCGCTCCTCCAGGGTGGCGACGGTGGCGATCACGTTGAAGCCCTGCCGCGCGCAGGACGGGCACGAGATGATCTTCACGCCGCGATGGCGCAGGCCGAGCGACTTCAGGATGTCCCAACCGACATGCACCTCCTCCTCCGGCTCGGCCGACAGCGACACCCGCAGCGTATCGCCGATGCCGGCCCAGAGCAGCGAGCCCAGCCCGATCGAGGACTTCACCGTGCCGGCACGCTTTCCCCCTGCCTCGGTGATGCCGATATGCAGCGGGTGGTCGCAGGCCTCGGCCAGCTGCTGATAGGCGGCGACGGCGAGGAACACGTCGGACGCCTTCACGCTGATCTTGAACTCGTGGAAATCGTGGTCCTGCAGGATCTTGGCGTGCTCCAGCGCGCTCTCCACCAGCGCCTCGGGGTTCGGCTCGCCGTACTTCTCCAGCAGGTGGCGCTCCAGCGAGCCGGCGTTGACGCCGATGCGGATCGAGCAGCCATGTTCCCGCGCCGCCCGCACCACCTCGCGCACCCGCTCCGGGCTGCCGATGTTGCCGGGATTGATGCGCAGGCACGCGGCGCCGGCGCGCGCGGCTTCGATGGCGCGCTTGTAGTGGAAGTGGATGTCGGCGACGATCGGGACGTTCACCTCGCGCACGATCTCGGCCAGCGCCGCCGTGCTCTCCTCGTCCGGGCAGGAGACGCGCACGATGTCCACACCGGCGAGCTCCGACAGCCGGATCTGCGCGATCGTCGCCGCGGCGTCGGTGGTCAGCGTGTTGGTCATGGTCTGCACCGTGATCGGCGCGTCGCCCCCCACCGGCACCCGGCCGACATGGATCTGGCGCGACCTGCGGCGTTCGACCTGCTGATACGGACGGTAGCTCATGGCTCGGTGCTCCGGATGCGAGCGGTTGCCGCCCGCGCCATTGGGGGCACGGCGGCACAGCCCTGCGGCCGCTTCCTGCCAGGAACCACGCCATTTGGCCAGTCCGCAGACGCCTGGCGGTCCGTACCGGGGCGGACCGCGCCGTCCCGACCCGCGGGCGGCGTGCCGCCCGCGCGGCGGCGACTCGGCTAGGCCGCGCCCTGCTTCAGCCGGCCGGCGAACTGCTTGCGGAATTTCGACACCTTGGGCGCGATCACCGCGCGGCAGTAGCCGGCATAGGGGTGGCGGGCGAAGTAGTCGTGATGCTCGGGCTCGGCCGGGTAGAACGCCGGCAGGTCGGCGATCTCGGTCACGATCGGTCGGTCCCAGATCCCGGCCGCCTCGATCTCGGCGCGCACCGCCTCGGCGTCGCGACGCTCCTGATCGGTGGTGACGAAGATCACCGAGCGATACTGCGTGCCGATGTCCGCACCCTGCTGGTTCGGGGTGGTCGGATCATGGATGGTGAAGAAGATCCGCAGCAGGTCGGTGTAGGACAGGAGCGCCGGGTCGTAGGTGACCCGCACCACCTCGGCATGGCCGGTGGTGCCGGAACACACCAGCTCGTAGCTGGGATCCTCGGTGCGGCCGCCGGCGTAGCCGGACAGCACGTCGGTGACGCCGGTGAGATCGTCGTACACTGCTTCCAGGCACCAGAAGCACCCGCCACCCAGAACCGCCTGCGCCATGACGCCCTCCTCGAGATCGTGCAGTTCAGATGGCGACGAACCGGCCGCCGGAAAGACCTTGACGAGTTTCTATCTGGTGAACGGGAATGGGAACCGCGCCGGTCGGTGGGGCGCTTCATCACGGAGCTGGAGAACGATTCGATGTCCGCAAATCCCCTGGAAGACGACACCGAGCGGGAGCATCGCATCCGCGAACGCGCCTACCATCTGTGGAACGACGAGGGCCGTCCGCACGGGCGGCACGACGAGTACTGGGAGCGCGCCCGGGAGCTGGTCGGGATGCAGGACGCCGCCGGCGCCGGGCAGCTGCCGAACCCGGAGGTGGCGGGCAAGGATCCGAACCGGTCGGAGCCGATCGAGGAGGCGTTCATCCAGGAGAATCTCGGCGAATTTCCCGACCGCCTGGCCGACCAGGGCGAGATCGACCCGACGCCGAAGGCGAGGCGCACCGCACGCGCCAGCGTCGAGGCACCGGAGCGCGTCTCCGAGATCCCGCAGAAG
>CAXTOE010000011.1:4176-4668 GCA_964245685.1 uncultured Acetobacteraceae bacterium
CCGCGAAGCCCGCCCTGAAGGCTCGCGCGCAGCAGGCCGAGCCGGCGCCGCCGGCCAAGCAGGTGGCCCCGGTCAAGGTCGCCGAGAAGACGCCGGAGAAAGCGCCGGAGAAAGCGGCAGTGAAGCCGCAGGCGAAGAAACGGTCGAGATAGGCAGGGTCGCCCGCAGCCTCACTTCGGGACGATCCGCATGCCGCGGCTGTTGCGCCTACGCGGATGCAGCACCGGCGTGCTGCGTGGCGGAAGCTGCGGCGCCGCCCGTGCCATGCCGGGATCGATCTGCGCGGGCGGCGTGACCACGCCGTCCGTCCTGGCCGCGGCCGGCGGATGCGGTGCCGCACCGGCATCCTGCGCCAGCGCCGCCGTGGCGGGCAGGACCGACCCGGCGAGCAGCCACAGGCCGAAGCATCTCGCAGTGCCACGGCCTCGACGCCCGGCAGTCCGCCACCCAGCCGTTAGGATCCCGCCGGTCATCCCAGCACCTCCGCGCCAC
>CAXTOE010000011.1:4678-7729 GCA_964245685.1 uncultured Acetobacteraceae bacterium
GGGCTCCAACATCGCGGTCCCGGCGGCCCAGGTCCGCGCCACCCTGCGCTGGCAACGAGCGGCAGCGGGTCCGGTTGCGGCCCGGCGGCGGCACGCCGGCTCAGAAGCCGCCGCGGAAGCGCTCCGGTAGGCGCCACAGCGTGTCGCCGCTCAGGTGCAGGTCGATCCGGTAGAGCTCGGTCTCGCGGGTGGCGGCGCTGTGCACCACCCGCGCCAGCCAGCCGCGCAACGCCGGATCTTCCAGACCGAGCGTCTGGTCGGCGGAGCGCGGCAACGCCGCCATGCCCAGCAGCATGTCGCGCCAGGCGGTGTCGGCCATGCGCTGGTGCGACCCGGCCTGGGGCGAGATCCAGGCCTGACGACGCGTCCGCGTCAGCCGCAGCAATCCCGACTGCAGGTCCACGTAGCGCAGGTGGAACAGGAACAGCTCGTCGAAGCGCGGCGGCGCGTCGATGTTGTGGAACCCCGGCGCCCACTGCACCGGACGCCGTATCAACACAGGCTTGCACATCGCCGAGGTGAAACGCAGCCAGTTCCGCTGCAGGCTCACCGGCCGGCTCCAGTCCAGCAGCGGCTCGTCGTCGGGGCTGTGCACCACGTCGAGGCCGATCGCGGAGATCACCGCCTGCGCGTCCAGCGAGGCGGCGTAGTCGGCGAGCGAGGCATGCAGCGCCGGGTCGGCGACCAGGATCTCGTCGACGTCGACATAGATCACGCTCTCGTACCAGATCAGCAGGGCGGCGCAGAAGTGCGAGATGAAACGGCAGCGCCGGCTGTCGTCCTGCGGCGAGCGCGGGATGCGCACGATGTTGAGGCCGGCGGCGAGCCGAGCCGGATCCGTGCTGCCGTCGTCGGAGCCGTGATCGATGACGTAGAGATGCGCAGCTGCCACCTGGGTGCCGTAGTGCCGCACCCAGAGCGGCAGGAACATCGGCTCGTCGTAGACCATGGTGACGACGGCCAGCGGCGCCCGGATCGGGGCTTCCGCCGGGTCCGCCCGCCTCGCGCCGATCACACTCTGTTCCGGGTTGATATCATTTCGTTAGCAAAGCAGTTTTGCCGGCGTCGCACTACCCCGGTGCGGACCGGGCCGGCCGTCCGCCGTGCCGTACTTGACCTGCGCGACGGCCGGTCCATACCGTGCGCGCATGGGCCGCATGCAAAACCTACATCCCGGCGACGGATCCGCGTCCGCAGCCCAGGGCGGCCAGCTGATGCTGCGCAAGCCGATCTCGGACGTCGAGGCGGAGATCGCCTCGCACGGGCTGAAACGGACGCTGGGTCCGCTGAACCTGACCATGCTCGGCGTCGGCTCGACGATCGGCGCCGGCATCTACGTGATGACCGGCAGTGCGGCGGCGACCTATGCCGGGCCGGCGGTGCTGCTGTCGTTCCTGCTCGCCGGGCTGGCCTGCGCCTTCACCGCCCTGTCCTACGGCGAGCTCGCCTCGGTGATGCCGGTCAGCGGGTCCGCCTACACCTACGCCTACGTCGCCGTCGGCGAGGTGTTCGCCTGGATCACCGGGTGGCTGCTGCTGCTTGAATACGGCATCTCGACCGCGGCGGTGGCGGCGGGCTTCTCCGGCTACGCCACCAGCCTGCTCGGCGATTTCGGGGTGCACGTGCCGGCGCTGCTGCACAGCCCGCTGATCGAGACCGGACAGGGAGCCGCTGGCGGGACCACCCTGATCTGGACCGGCGGCCTCGACCTGGTGGCGGCGTTCGCCAGCCTGCTGGTGACCGCGATCCTGGTGATCGGGGTGACGGAGTCCGCCACCGTCAACAGCATCATCGTGGTGATCAAGGTCTCGGTGCTGGTGGTATTCGTGGGCTTCGGCGTCGGTGCGGTGCACCCGTCGAACTGGACGCCGTTCATCCCCGCCAGCACCGGCGGCTTCCATTTCGGGGTGCCGGGCATCTTCCGCGCGGCCTCGGTGATCTTCTTCGCCTATGTCGGCTTCGAGGCGGTGTCGTGCGCCGCCGCCGAGGCGCGCAACCCGAGGCGCGACGTGCCGATCGGCATCATCGGCTCGCTGGCGATCTGCACCGTGACCTACGTCCTGGTCGCTGCCGTGCTCACCGGCATCGTCCCCTACCAGAAGCTCGGCGTGCCGGATCCGCTGGCGATCGCGGTCGATGCCATGCACGAGCCCTGGTTGGCGCTGCTGATCAAGATCGGCGCGGTCACCGGGCTCTGCTCGGTGATGCTGGTGCTGCTGTACGGCCAGTCGCGCATCTTCTACACGATGTCGCGCGACGGCCTGCTGCCCAAGCTGTTCCACCAGCTGCATCCGCGCTTCCGCACCCCCTGGCTCGGCACCATCTTGGTCGGTGTCGCCACCGCCAGCGCCGCCGCGACCCTGCCGATCGACATCATCAGCGACCTGGTCAGCCTCGGCACCACGGTCGCCTTCGGCATCGTCAGCTTCACCGTGATCTGGCAGCGCAACGCCAGGCCGGACCTGATCGCGCCGTTCCGGGTGCCGCTCGGCGGCGTCCGCGTCCGCGGCTTCTGGATCGGCACCGTGCCGGCGCTCGGGATCGTGTTCTGCGTGATCATGGCGGCACCGTTGCTGATCGACCTGACCTCCGCCCTGTTCCACGGCAACCCGGTGCCGGCGCTGCTGCTGCTGGTCTATGCCGTGCTGGGGGCTGCGACCTATGTCGGCTACGGCATGCGACACTCCACGCTCGCGCGCGCCATGGGGCGGAGCACGCGCTAGCGGCCGCGGGAGGACTTGACCCGGCCGCCCCGCAGGCTCCAGACCCCGGTCCTGCAGCCATGGGGGATGAGATGAGTGCGGCCGAGCTCGACCTGCCCTACGAGACGCGCGCGATCCTCCGCGCGCTGGACGTGCCGGCCGACCTGTTCGGTCGCGCCGGTACGGCCGCGCACCCCCGGCGCGCGCCGCGGCCCGGGCGGTCGGAGACCACGCCGATGTGCGTGGTCCCACCGCCCAGCGTCCAGGTCACCACGTCGCCCGGGTGGTAATCGGCGCCCTCGGCGGTGATCGGCACCTCCCAACCCTGGCGCTTGAAATACGTCATCAG
>CAXTOE010000011.1:7739-8530 GCA_964245685.1 uncultured Acetobacteraceae bacterium
GCCGCGCCGAGCAGGCGTTCGAGCACTGGCGCCGGGTGCCTGCGCCGCGTCGCGGCGAGCTGGTGCGGCTGTTCGGCGAGGAGCTGCGCGCGGCCAAGGCCGCACTAGGCCGGCTGGTCAGCATCGAGGCCGGCAAGGTGCCCTCCGAGGGCGCCGGCGAGGTGCAGGAGATGATCGACATCTGCGACTTCGCCGTCGGCCTGTCGCGCCAGCTCTACGGGCTGACCATCACCAGCGAACGTCCCGAGCACCGGATGATGGAGCAGTGGCACCCGGCCGGCGTGGTCGGCGTGATCTCCGCCTTCAACTTCCCGGTCGCGGTGTGGGCCTGGAACGCCGCGCTGGCGCTGGTCTGCGGCGACGCGGTGGTGTGGAAGCCCTCGGAGAAGACGCCGCTGACCGCGCTGGCGACGATCGCGCTGTTCGAGCGCGCCGCCCTGCGCTTCGGCGAGGCGCCGGAAGGGCTGTGCGGACTGCTGCTCGGCGGCCGCGACACCGGTGCCGCCCTGGTCGCGGACCGGCGCGTGCCGGTGCTCTCGGCCACCGGCTCGACGGCGATGGGGCGCGTGGTCGGACGCGAGGTCGCCGGCCGCTTCGGACGCGCGATCCTGGAGCTGGGCGGCAACAACGCCTCGATCGTCTGCCCGTCGGCGGACCAGGAGCTGGCACTGCGCGCGGTCGCCTTCGCGGCGATGGGCACCGCCGGGCAGCGCTGCACCAGCCTGCGCCGGCTGATCGTGCATCACAGCATCCACGACGCCTTCACCGCCAAGCTGCGGGCGGTGTTCGAG
>CAXTOE010000011.1:8540-11553 GCA_964245685.1 uncultured Acetobacteraceae bacterium
CGAGACCGTGTCGGTCGGCAACCCGCTGGCGGGCGAGAACCTGGTCGGCCCGCTGATCGATCATGCCGCATACGACGCGATGCAGGCAGCACTGGCGCGGGCGCGGCAGGCGGGCGGCACGGTGTGGGGCGGCGAGCGGGTGAGGCCGGAGGGCTCCGGCGACGGCTGCTACGTGCGCCCGGCCCTGGTGCTGATGCCGGAGCAGACCGGCCCGGTGGTCGAGGAGACCTTCGCACCGATCCTGTACGTGCTGCGCTACGACGCGTTCGACCAGGCGCTGGCGCTGCAGAACGGCGTGCCGCAGGGACTGTCCTCGTCGGTCTTCACCCGCGACCTGCGCGAGAGCGAGCTGTTCCTGTCCGCCGTCGGCTCGGATTGCGGCATCGCCAACGTCAACATGGGGCCGTCGGGAGCAGAGATCGGCGGCGCGTTCGGCGGCGAGAAGGAGACCGGCGGCGGACGCGAGTCCGGCTCGGATTGCTGGAAGGCCTACATGCGAAG
Source organism: uncultured Acetobacteraceae bacterium (assembly GCA_964245685.1). GTDB lineage: Bacteria > Pseudomonadota > Alphaproteobacteria > Acetobacterales > Acetobacteraceae > Lichenicoccus. Next base: position 9,042 of record CAXTOE010000011.1, read on the forward strand.
GCTGACCAGCGCGATCAATTACGGCCTCTCGGTGCCGCTGGCCCAGGGCGTGCGGTTCGACCTCCCGGTGCAGACCGCACTGCCGTAGCGCGCGACCGCGATCGGGCGCACGCGGGGCCGCGGACCGGCTCGATCAGGCAGCCTTGATCTCGGCGACGAAGCTCTGCATCTCGCTGGAGAGCTGCCGCGCCTGCACCGCCAGGTTGCCGGCGGCGTTCAGCACCAGCGCCGCCGCCGTGCCGGTGCCGCTCGCGGCATGGCTGACGCCGGCGATGTTCGCCGTGACCTCGCGGGTGCCGGCGGCCGTCTGCTGCACGTTGCGCGCGATCTCCGCCGTCGCAGCCCCCTGCTGCTCCACGGCGGCGGCGACCGTCACCGCCAGCGTGCTGACCTGCTCGATGGTGCGGGTGATGCCGCGTATGGCGGCGACCGCGTCCTGGCTGACGGTCTGGATCTGGCTCACCTGTGCGGCGATCTCCTCGGTGGCACGCCCGGTCTGGCTCGCCAGGCTCTTGACCTCGGAGGCGACCACCGCGAAGCCCTTGCCGACCTCGCCGGCGCGCGCCGCCTCGATGGTCGCGTTCAGCGCCAGCAGGTTGGTCCGCCCGGCGATGCCGCTGATCAGCTCGACCACCTGGCCGATCCGCTCCGCACTCTTCGACAGCGCCTGCACGACGTCGTCGGTGCGCCGGGCATCCTCGACCGCCTGCCGCGCGATGCGGGTGGATTGTCCGACGTCGCGATCGATCTCGCCGATCGAGGCGGTGAGCTGCTCGGCGGCCGCGGCCACCAGCTGCACGCCGATGTTGGCCTGCTCCGCGGCGTCGGCGACGACGGTCGCCTGCCGCCTCGATGCGTCGGCCGTGGACGACATCGAACGCGCGGTCGTCTCCAGTTCCGACGAGGCCGAGAACAGCGCGCCGGTGGAGACGCCGAAGGTCTCGCGAAAGCCGGCCACCAGGTCGTCGAGCCGCGCCGCACGCCGGTCACGCACCGCCTCTTCCGCCTGCTTCTCGGTCGCGTGCAGACGGGCGGCGTCGGCGTCGCGCAGGATGCGCGCCTGCATGTGCGACAGCGCGAGCAGCAGCTTGGCGGTCTCGCTGCGGCCGATGCGCCGCGGCAGCCGGATCTCGTTGTCGAGGCGCCCGTCCGCGACCGACGTCGCGACCGCGGCCGCCCGGCGCAGGGCCGGAACCACGGACCGGGTGAGCAGCACGGTGAACAGGACGCCCAGGCCGATCGCGCCGCCGATCACGATACGGGTCCAGTGCTGGTTGCGGATCATGTCGGCTTCGGCGTCGCTGCGGAACGTGTAGCCGTCCTGGGCGAAGCTCTCGATCACGTCGTCGAAGGCGGACGAGGCGCGGTCGAGTGCCGCCGGATCGGCCGTGCCGGTGGCGAGTGCGGCGACCTTGCCGCGGAGCTGACGGGCGGCATTGCGCGTCGCCTCCGACATCGCGCGATCGATCGCCACGTCCAGGTCGTCGAGCACGGAGCCGATCGCGTCGTGCACCGCCGCCGGGTTCGGACCCGCCGCCGTCGCGGCCGCAGGGCTACCGGGACCACGAGCGACGGCCAGCAGCTTCTGACGCTCGCTCGGTTCCGGAGCCGCGGGCGCCGGTATCCGGGCTGCGGCATGGAGGGTCTTCACCCGCTCGAACTTGGTCTGTCCGCTTCGCGCGAAGTTCACCGACATGAAGGCCTGGTCATACATCCGCAGTGCCGTGTCGCCCAGCATGCGCTCGCCCTGCAGGGCGTAGAGGCCGAGCCCGATGGTGACCAGCGTCATGGCCAGGTTGGCGATCAGGATCTTGAAGGTGATCGGCATCGTATGCTCCGGCGGCGGGACTGGGCGCGCAGCTAGCTACTGGACGGTGACGGTCAGCTTCATCTTGGGATGGATCAGGCACTGCACCTTGTAGTCGCCGGGGTTGTCGAAGGTGACCTTGCTGGCGTCGCCGGGCTTCTGCATGACGCTCTTCATGCGCGAGCCGTCCGGGTTCTTCACCGACAGGTCGTGGGTGACCTGATCGCTGTTGGTGAAGTTGATCGCCTCTCCCGGCCTCACCGTCACGGCGTCCTGTGAGAACTGCTTGTCCTTCTGGTCGATCGACTGGTCCGCGCGCGCGGGCGGGGCTGCGACCAGCGCCAGAGACAGCAGCAGCATGCAGGGCACGAGCTTATTCATCTCGGTTCTCTTCCTTCCTGGGCAGGTTCGGGAGGGCGACGGGATCGTCCACGCTGGTGAGCGTGCGCATGAAGGCTACGAGGTCGTGCGTCTCGCCCTCTGACAGCCCCAGTCGACGCATCTCCGGCGACAGGCTGGGGCGGTCGAGGAAGCCGGTGTCGTAGTGCACGACCACCGCGTCCAGCGTCGCGATGGAGCCGTCGTGCATGTAGGGCGCGCGCTGGCTGATGTTGCGCAGCGTCGGCGTCTTGAAGGCGTGCTGCAGCAGAGGTTCGTCGGGGATCTGCCTGGCGCGGCCGGGATCCAGGCTGGGCAGCCCGATAT
>CAXTOE010000011.1:11563-12842 GCA_964245685.1 uncultured Acetobacteraceae bacterium
GTGGAAGCCGTCATCGGTGAAGCGCCAGCCCGAGTGGCAGGCCGCGCAGTTGGCCTTGCCGTTGAACAGCGAGAAGCCGCGCCTGGCGGCGGCGTCGATGGCGCCCTCGTCGCCGTCGATCCAGCGGTCGAACGGCGCCTTGTTGCTGACCAGCGTGCGCTCGAAGGTCGCGATCGCCTGTGCGATCCGCCCGAACGTCACCTCCCCGGTGCCGAACGCCCTGCTGAAGGCGCGGCCGTAGGCGGGCACCGCGGCGACGGCGCCGACCGCCCGCTGCAGCGAGCCCCCCATCTCCGCGGCGGTGCTGACCGGGCCGCTGACCTGGTCCTCGAGCCCGTCCTGCGGCCGTCCCACATGATCAGGTCGGCCCAGGCCAGGTTGATCACGGTGGGCGTCGCGCGCGGCAGCGGCTTCTCGTCGTGACCGACCGATGTCGGCAGGCCGTCCTGCCCGGACACCGCCGGATTGTGACAGGTCGCGCAGGACATGGTTCCGGCGACCGAGAGCCGCGGGTCGAAGAACAGCATGGCGCCGAGCTCGGCCTTGGCGTCGGAGTACGGGTCGTCGGCCGGGAACGGGATGGCGACCGCACGCCTGTACTTCGCCTTCAGCGCCAGCAGCGATGCGTCCGCGGCACCCGGCGGCTCGGCACGCGTGACCGCGGCGCAGAGCAGGATGGCGATCGCGAAGAAGGTCTGGAGCACAGGCCGGGTCAACGTTGCGTTCCTCCGGGTTCCGGGGCGGGTCGCATCGAAACGACTATGCAACGAAAACACTGAACAATGTGTGAATCACGCGAGCTTCGCGGGATCACTGGGACATGTGTGGCTCCTCCCCGACCTCGGCAGCTCAGGCGAGGACTACAGGGCGATCGCCTTCGCCGACGCCGCACTCTGCGATGCGTAGAGTGCGGACGCATCGAGGATGTCGCATCCCAGCGCGTCCTCGAGCGCGTCCTGCCGCGGCGATGCGGACATGGCCCCGGCCGCGCCGCCTGCGAGGTTCGAGCGGAAGATGCCAGCGGCGCTGACCGGCAGGAAATCCTCGTACAGGATCGGCTCGGCGCGCACCGAGCCGGCCTCGATCGCCTCGTCCAGGCTCTGCGCGCCGAGCGGCACGTCGGCGACCGGCACGAACCGGTAGTACGCGAGGCCGTCGTGTCGCAGCGTGACGTGATCGTCCGGGAAGGCGTCGAAGGCCCGCGGGTCGCCCTCTGCAAGCAGCCGGTCGTAGAGCGCGCGTCCGGCGGTGGTCAGCGCCACGCCGCGCTGCTCGATCT
>CAXTOE010000011.1:12852-16004 GCA_964245685.1 uncultured Acetobacteraceae bacterium
GTCTACGCCCCCCTTTCCCCCGTATGCTCCTCCGCCGTATGGCTTTGCACCACCACCGCCGCCCGTACCTCGGCGCAAACGTTCCACCGCTTTCTGGGTCGCCGCTATCGGCGGCAGCGTTCTGGGTGTGCTTGCCCTGCTCGGCGCCGAAGCGCACCGGCTCGGACAGCGCCATGAAGCTGGTCTGGCGCAGCAGGATCGGGCAGCGCCGCCGCGGCGGCCCCTCGATCTGCGGCTTCACCGACAGGCCGTGCGCCCGCATCGCCGCCTGTGCCGCGTCGATGTCCAGCACGCGCGGCGTCAGGTGGTTGATGTGCGGGCCTTGGAAGCAGGCGATGTCGGCGACCAGCGGGTGCGCCGCCCGCAGCGCCTCGTAGGTCGGCAGGTCGACGGTGGCGGCGTCGTGCCAGCGAAAGCTGTGCAGCGCCTCGGCGACGAACTCCTCCCCCGACGCGTCGTCGAGCGCGCCCTCGGCCTCGAAGCGCTCGATCAGAGCGACCGCGCGCGGGGTGACGATGCGTCGCCGGCGCAGGATCGCCGTCGCCTGCGCCCGCAGCGCCGGATCCGCGATCTGGTCGAGCCGCAGCAGCGAGGTGAACAGCCGGAACGGGCTGCGTCGCAGCGAGGCCGGCGCGGTGGCGCGGAACGTCGTGGAATGCACCGGCACGCCGGCGGCGGTGAGGTCGTAGTAGCCGACCGGGACCATGCCCAACACCGCGAACAGCCGGCGCAGCAGCCGCAGCTCCTCGGGGAGGCCGACGCGGATCGCGCCGTGCCGCTCCCCGTCGAGCCGCTCGCGCTCGCCAGGTCGAGCCAGCTCGTCGGACACTGCGCCGTCCTCGTCCAGCACGCGCCGGTTGATCGTCGCGACCAGCTCCAGCAACGTGCCGTACTGCGGCACCTCGCGGCGGTACATCGACGACATCGCCCGGGAGAACATCTCCCGCATCGCGTCCGCTTCCATGGCAGTTCCTCCCGACCGTGCCTTCCGGCATCTCGTGTCGGCCGGGTCAGTCGCCGCGCAGCAGTCGCGCCAGCTGGACCAGGATCGCGGCCGTGGCACCCCAGATATCATGATCCGGATGCGGCCACGACCAGCTGCCGCGACGCAGCCCGTCCTCGATCCGGCGCGGCGCGTCGGGATCCATCAGCACCGCCAGGTCGAGGCCGAAGATCGCGTCCACCTCGTCGGGTGCTGCGACCCAGCGCGCCTGCGGGCACAGCAGTCCGACGAACGGGGTGATGCTGTAGTTGCTCACGTGCGTGCTCTGCCGCGGCAGCCTGCCGAGCAGGCTGACATGTGCCGGATCCAGCCCGATCTCCTCGCGTGCCTCGCGCAGCGCGGTCGCGCCGAGATCCGCATCCTCCGGATCCGGCCGGCCGCCGGGGAAGCTGACCTGGCCGGCGTGGGTGCGCAGCAGCGCCGAGCGTCGGGTCAGCAGCACCATCCGCGCCGGCGCGGGCACGATCGGCACCAGCACGGCGGCCTCCCGTATCTTGCCGCGGCGGAGGCTCGCGTCCCGGCCGCCGCCGACCGGCAGATCCGGCGGCTCCGGCTGGAGCGGCCGGAGGTTCAGCAACCGGGCGCGCAGCCAAGCCGTGCCGAACCGCTCGGTCGTCGGCACGCTCACCGGCAGCCCGGGTCGGGGTCGCCGGCCGGATCCGCACGGGACGGCAGGGAGCGCAGGTTCGGCTGCATCGCCGCACTATCCCCCAGACCATCGGCACCCGGAAGAGCAGCGCCCGCGCGATTTCCATCGCCACGACGTGCCCGCTATCCTATGGATGCATCGCCCGGCTGACCGTCCCGGGCGTAGAGCGAAACCAGAATGTCCGAGACCCGTCGATGATCTCCCGTCTGCTGCGCCTGAACCTGATGATCTTCTCGCTCGCCTGCCTGTCCTGCCTGATGCCGATGCACGCGGCGCACGCGCAGATGAGCCTCGGCGGAGGCGGAGGCGGTGCCGGCAGCGGCAGCGATCCTGCCGACGACGATGCCAAGGCGGCCGCGGCCGCGAACGCGCCGCCTCCGGCGCTGCCGGGTGCGGTGTCGAACGATCCGGCGGCACCCACCGGCCATGCCTCCACCGACATGAACCCGACCGCGGCCTTGTTCGACGCGATCAACCGCGGCGATCTCACCGCGGCCAAGGAAGCCCTGTCGCGCGGCGCCGATCTCGCCGGCACCAACGTGCTGGGCGAGAAGCCGATCGAGAGCGCGATCGACCTGAACCGCAACGACATCACCTTCCTGCTGCTGTCGATGCGCAACAACGACGAGCAGCCGGGCCGCGTGCAGGTCGCCACCGACACCGCCGGCACCGACAAGCCGGGGCATCTCGCGATCCGCGGACGCAGCTCCAGCCGCCCGGTCGAGCAGGCCTCGTATGCGGGCAGCCACGCCGCGGGCGACGGCGGCGTGCCGAAGCCGGAGGTCGGCTTCCTGGGCTTCGACGGGAGCTGACCGCGGCTCCAGGCGGCCGCGCATGAACCAGGCGCCGAACACGATCGCGACCGTCCTCGCTGGCCTGCTGCTCGCGTCGGCGGCCTTCTGCTTCCTGATCCTGCACCTGCCGCTGGCGGCGGTTCCGTTGGCGCTGCTCGGCGTGCTGCTGCCGCTGGCGCTGCGCATCGCACGTGAGTGGGAGCGTGCCGTGGTGCTGCGCGCGGGCAAGCTGAAGGGCGTGCGCGGCCCCGGCCTGTTCTGGATCATCCCAGTGGTGGACAGCGTCGCCGGGACCGTCGACCTGCGCATCCAGACGACGCCGATCGCCACCGAGCAGACGCTCACCCGGGACACGAGCCCGGTCGACGTCGACGCCATCGTGTTCTGGCTGGTGCGCGACCCGCGTCTCGCCATCACCGCGCTCACCGACTACGCCGGCGCGGTCTCGCTGGTGGCGCAGACCAGCCTGCGCGAGGTGATCGGCGCCAACGACCTCGGCACGCTGCTGGAGGACCGCCGTCGCATCGACGACTGGCTGCGCCAGGCGATCGCCGAGAAGACCACGGCCTGGGGCATCACCGTGCAGTCCGTCGAGATTCGCGACGTGAAGCTGCCGAGCAACCTGCAGGACGCGATGAGCCGGCAGGCGCAGGCGGAACGCGAGAAGGCGGCGCGTGTGACGCTGGCCTCCGCCGAGCGTCAGGTG
>CAXTOE010000011.1:16014-18384 GCA_964245685.1 uncultured Acetobacteraceae bacterium
CATCTACGAGATGAACAAGGATCGCGGCGCCACCATCCTGCTGCCGACGACGATGGCCGACAGCCTGTCGCAGCTGATCGGGCAGAAGGCCGGTCGGGGATCCGCCGCCGCGCCGCCGGCGCCTGAGGCGCCGGGCACCGCCCTCTAGGCCTACGCCGGAGGATCCCCTGCCCGCGCCTCGGCCGGGGTGCGCAGCGTCAGCGACAGCGCGTGCAGCCCGCCCGCGAGCTCGGCCGCCAGCGCCTCGTGCACCAGCCGAGCGCGCTGCACCCGGCTGAGCCCGGCGAACGCGGCCGATGCCGCGGACGCCGGCGTGCCCGGCGTGCAGGGCGCTCTCGTCCTCGATCTCGAGCTGTTCCGGGGCGAGATGCCGCATCGCCGCGTGCAGCCTGTCCAAGCGTCCTGCCATGCCGAACCTCCCCTCGCCGCTGCCCTCGCCGGCCCTTGCATGCCATGCCTGCGCGCGCACATAAACGGCCTGATGATGCGACGGAACACGCGACACCGGGCCTTCGATCCCGACCCGGACGCACCGGGCCGCATGTGCGACATGCCCGGCTGTGAGGAGCCGGCGGGCTATCGTGCCCCACGCTCCCGCGACAACCTGCAGGAGTACTGGTGGTTCTGTCTGTCCCACGTGCGCGAGTACAACGCGCACTGGGATTTCTACAAAGGCATGTCCGCGGGCCAGATCGAGGCGCATCTGCGCGCCGACACTTCCTGGAACCGACCCTCCTGGCGGCTCGGCCATCTCGGTGGCGGTCAGGCGGCGCAGGCCTTCGACGAGGAGCGCGTCCTCGACCCGCTCGGCCTGCTCGGCGCGGCCGGACGACGGCGGCAGCGGCAGAAGCCGGTCGATCCGCGACCGGAGGCGCTGCGCCAGCCGCTGGATGCGCTGGGATTGCCCTGGCCGGTCTCGCTGACCGAGCTCAAGAGCCGCTACAAGACCCTGGCACGGCGCCATCATCCGGATGCCAACGGCGGTGACCGCGCGGCGGAAGAGCGGCTGAAGACGATCAACGTGGCGTATACCGCGCTGCGGACGCATCTTCTCGGCGCCCGGCAAACCGGCCTCGCCGAGACGGGTTGAACAGGGGCCGGCTGGCGCGGGCCGGCGCGCGCGGGTCGGTATACCCTGGCGACAGGAACGGACGGGAAGACTTCATGGACGAGATCGCGGCGCTGACAGGGACGGGAAACGAGGCACGCGCCGCTGGCCTGGGCGAGCCGGGCCTGCTCACGGCGTCGCACCTCGGGGCGCCCGACATCCGCCTGTCCGCGCGTGAGACCTTCGGCATCGACAGCGACATGCAGGTGCCGGCCTACGCGCTGCGCACCGAGCACGTGCCGGAGATCGACAGCGCCTACCGCTTCGACCGTGAGACCACGCTGGCGATCCTGGCCGGGTTCGCCTTCAACCGTCGTGTGATGATCCAGGGCTACCATGGCACCGGCAAGTCGAGCCACATCGAGCAGGTCGCGGCACGGCTGAACTGGCCGTGCGTACGCATCAACCTGGACAGCCACATCAGCCGCATCGACCTGGTCGGCAAGGACGCGATCGTGCTCAAGGAGGGCAAGCAGGTCACCGAGTTCCGCGAGGGGCTGCTGCCCTGGGCGCTGCAGCACGCCTGCGCCCTGGTGTTCGACGAGTACGACGCGGGGCGCCCCGACGTGATGTTCGTGATCCAGCGCGTGCTGGAGGTGGAGGGGCGCCTGACCCTGCTCGACCAGAACCGGGTGATCCGGCCGCACCCGGCGTTCCGCCTGTTCGCCACCGCCAACACCGTCGGGCTCGGCGACACCACCGGGCTGTACCACGGCACCCAGCAGATCAACCAGGGCCAGATGGATCGCTGGAACATCGTCACCACCCTGAACTACCTGCCGCACGCCGAGGAGACCGCGATCGTGGTGGCCAAGATGGGCTGGGACAGCAAGGACGGCCCGCTGCGCCGGCGGGTGGAGAGCATGGTGGCGCTGGCCGACCTGACGCGGGCGGGCTTCATCAACGGCGACATCTCCACCGTGATGTCGCCGCGCACGGTGCTGACCTGGGCGGAGAACGCGCAGATCTTCTCCGACCTGGGCTTCGCCTTCCGCCTCACCTTCCTCAACAAATGCGACGAGGCCGAGCGGGCGACGGTCGCCGAGTACTACCAGCGCTGCTTTAACGAGGAGCTCGGTGCGGGTCTCGGCCCGACCGTGGCGCCAGGGCCGACCAGCGGCCGACGCTGAATGGCGGAACGCGATCCCAACGGGCGCGCGGAGGCCTTCAAGCGCGCCACCGCCGGCGCGCTCCGCGCGATCGGCGGCAAGGCCGACGTGCAGGTGACGTTCCAGGCCGGCCCCGGCACCGTGGTCGGCAAC
>CAXTOE010000012.1:0-18269 GCA_964245685.1 uncultured Acetobacteraceae bacterium
GGATCGCATCGAGCGCCCGCCGGCCGCCGCCGACCCGCCGGTCCTGGCGCGCGAAGTAACCGCGATACGCCTCGATAAAGCCCGCGACGGCCCGGTCCGCCGCCTCCGCCCAGCCGGCGAGGTCGCCCTGATCGGGTGCCGGCAGGATCGCCGGGCGCTGCTTGATCCGGATCACCTGCTCCGGCGTCGCCACGCCGCGGCTCCCGTACTCGTCGAGCGCCTCGCCGTCCACGAAGTGCCGGATCCGGGGCCCGGTGCGCGGCGACAGCAGCCAGTGCGCGGCGCCCTCGTCCGAATGGGCGCCCAGGACGCCCCGCAGCGTCGGCAGCACCGCCTCGAACGGGGCGAGCGCCGATGGCAGTGCCACCGGATGCAGCGACGCCGGCTCGCGTCCGTGCTCGGCGATGAAGTCCTCCGCCAGCGTCACGAACTCGATCATCAGCTCGTAGGCGCCGCGCGCCGTGTCGGCGAAGGTGAAGATCCCGTGCTTGCCGAGCAGCAGCCCCTGCACCTGAGGCGCGCGCTCGTAGACGTCGGCCGCCTCCTTGGCCAGCGCGAAGCCCGGCATGATGTACGGCACGAAGCCGACGCGGTCACCGTAGATGCGCCGGCAGATCGCCTCGGAATCCGGCAGGCAGGCGATAGCGGTCGAGGTGACGGAGTGCGTGTGGTCGATGAACTTGTGCGGCAGGTAGGCGTGCAGCAGGGTCTCGACCGACGGGTTGGGCGCCGCGGTATCGAGCAGGTTCTGGCGCTGCGCGTTGACCATGTCCTCGTCGGACAGCCGGGCGAGCGTACGCAGCCGGGACAGCGGCTGCAGCCTCACCGCCGGATGACCGTCCGGCTCGATGGTCGCGAGGTCACGCCCGCTGCCCTTGACGCACAGCACCTCCACCATCTCGCCGAACAGGTCGGGCAGGCGGGTCTTCACCGAGGTGTTGCCACCGCCGTGCATCACCAGGCGCGGCACCTGGCCGAGCAGGCGTGACGTGTAGGTGCGCAGTGCCAGGTCGCGGTTGACGCCAAGCGCCTGGTAGTGCCCCACCAGCCGCTCCGCTTCGGCGTCCGACCAAAGGCTCTGCAAGCATCGTCCTCCCTTGGACGTCGCGGCCTTGTGGCCGTACTGGTTAGCAGAATCGGTAGGACATCGTCCGACTTATGTCAAACGGATCCGACAAAAGTGCAGCAAGGCCGGTGCCGCGTGCCCGTCGCGCCGCCAGCGTCACGCCGACCGAGTTCGACGGCGACCCTGTGGTGTGGGCCGCGTGGCTCTACTACGAGGAGGGCCTGACCCAGGAGGAGATCGCGGGCCGGTTCGGCACCTCGCGCGGCAGCGTGATCAACCTGCTGCAGCAGGCGCGCGAGCGCGGCGTGGTCAGCATCGCCGTCTCGCCGGACCACCTGCAGTCGGTGCGGCTGTCGCGCCGGCTCGCCGAGCGCTACGGTCTCGAGGGCTGCGCGGTGGTGCCGGACGATGGCGGACGTCAGCCGGATTACCAGCGCGTCGGTCGTGCCGGAGCGCGGCTGCTGGCCTCCCGGCTGAAGACCGACGACGTGCTGGGCGTGTCCTGGGGCCTGACCGTGCTGGCGCTCGCCAACGCGCTTCCGCCGCGGCCGCTGCCGGGCCTCTCGGTGGTCCAGGTGACGGGATCGTTCGTGGGCACCTACGAGATGTCGGCCGAGCTCTGCACCTCGAACATCGCCAGCCGCACCGGCGGTCGCTGCGTCTATATCCACGCGCCCGGCGTGGTGTCGCAGCCGCAGGTGCAGCGCATGCTGATGCGCGAGCCGACGCTGCGCGAGGAGTTCCGCATCCTCGAGACCTGCAACCGGCTGGTGTTCGGCGTCGGCAGCGTGAAGCCGTCCAGCACGGCCTTCCTGAGCGGCTACGTGGCTTATGCGGACGCGATGCCCTACATCCGGCGCGGCGCCACCGCGGTGCTGGCGGGACGCTTCATCGACGCGCAGGGGCGGGCGGTGATCGATGCGCTCGACGACAGGATGATCGGCCTGACGGTCGAGCAGCTCGACCGTATTCCGGACCGGCTCTGCGTCGCCTGCGGCGCCGACAAGGCCGACGCGATCCACGCGACCCTGCTCGGCGGCCACGCCACGTCCTTCGTCACCGATGCCGCCACGGCGCGCGATCTGCTGCAGCGCTGAGTTCGGGGTCGTGCGCCAGGCCGCCTAGATCAGCCATCCTCCGGGCGATCCCGCGACGGGACCTCAGGACACGAGGGCAGGCGTGCGGGCGAGTCCGGGCATGTCCGGGCACGGCCGGTCGCCCATGGGCTGAGGACGACCCAGCAGGTAGCCCTGCATCTGATCGCACCGGTGGTCGCGTATCACCTCCATCTGCGCCCTGGTCTCGACCCCCTCGGCGACGATCGACAGGCCGAGGTTATGGGCGAGGCCGATGATGGTGCGGACGATCATCGTCGCCTCCTCGCCATGCTCCAGCCCCTGGATGAAGGACCTGTCGATCTTCAGCTTGTCGAACCTGAACGATCGCAGGTAGCTGAGGCTCGAGTAGCCGGTGCCGAAATCGTCCAGCGCGATGCGCACGCCCTGCGCGCGCAGTGCCGACAGCATCTCGATCGCCCGCCCCGTGTCGTCCATGAGGACGCCCTCGGTGATCTCGATCTCCAGCCGGCTCGGCAGCAGGCCGGTGCGGGCGAGCGTCTCGGCTACCGTCTGCGGCAGGTCGGACTGCCGGAAATGCACCGGGGAGATGTTCACCGCGATCCGATGCGGCTGGTGCCATGCGGCGGCCGCCGCGCAGGCCGTCTGGAGCACCCACTGGCTGATCTTCACGATCAGCCCGGTCTCCTCGGCCAGCGGGATGAACTCCATCGGCGGCACCAGCCCGCGCTGCGGGTGATGCCAACGCAGCAGGGCCTCGTAACCCTCCACCTCGTTCGTCATGCAGCTGACCAGCGGCTGGTAGTACAGCTCGAACTCGCCGCGATCGACGGCGTGCCGCAGGTCCTGCTCGAGCTGTCGACGTGCCTGCAGGTTCTCGTCCATGGCGGGCTCGAAGAAGCGAAACGTGCCGCGCCGGTCCTGCTTGGCGCGATACAGCGCCGTGTCGGCGGCGTGCATGAGCGTGTCCTGGTTGCCGCAATCTCCGGGGAACAGCGCGATCCCGATCGAGGTCCCGATCTCGACCTGATGTCCCTCGAGGTCGAAGGGCTGCGCGATCGAGTCGATAAGCCGTTGCGCGACGCTCGCCGCCGTAGCTGCACGATCCGTGTTCATCACGATGATGAATTCGTCTCCGCCCACTCGGGCCAGGGTGTCCGTCGCTCGCAGCTCCGCCTGCAGCCGATGCGCCACCTGGATCAGCAGCGCGTCGCCGCCGCCGTGGCCGAGCAGATCGTTGACGGGCTTGAAGCGGTCGAGGTCGATGTAGAGCAGCGCCACCTCCGCCTTCGTGCCGGCGGCGGCATCCAGGGCGTAGCTCAGGCGCTCCTGCAGGAGGAAGCGGTTGGGCAGGTCTGTCAGCGCGTCGTGATGCGCCAGATGACGGATCCTCGCCTCGTCGCGCTTGCGGTCCGAGAGGTCGCGGAGCGCGATCGCGGTCGCCGTCCTGCCCTCATAGTCGATCGTGCTGCACGACAGCTCCACCGGGACCAGGGCGCCGGTGCCGGTGCATACCCGGATCTCTTCCGGCCTGCCGTCCTGCAGGATGTTGCGGACGTGTCTCAGCGCCTGGGGGCGATCGGCTTGTGCGACGAGATCCAGCACCTCGCGGCCGACGAGCCGCTCGGCCGGCATGCCGAACAGGCGGCCGCCGGCGGTGTTGACCTGCAGGATGATGCCGTCGCGCTCGATGATCAGCACCTCCTGCGAGATGTCGCTCAGCAGCCGCATGCGCCTGAGCTCCAATACGGCGCGCTGCGACAGGTGCTGTTCCATCAGCGTCGCCGCCAGGCTCACCGCCAGGATCGCCAGGCTGACCGAGCCCACCGCGATCGCGAGCGACCCTGACCCGAGGACGTCGCCGCGCTGAACCGTCCGATGGCCAAGATCGATGCTGAGGGCGCTCATGCCGATGAAGTGCACGCCGCAGACGCACAGTCCGAGCCACCCCGACACCTCGATGCGCCGCCACAGCGAAGCCAGCGTGACGGAGCGGGCCAGCGACAGGATCGCGAAGCCGACGCCGACGAGGACAGAAACCAGGACCTGCCGGTGATCGACCCGATACGCCGCGGGCAGTCGCATCGCCGCGACGCCGCAATAATGCATCCCCACCACCGCGAACCCGAGCAGGACGCCGCCGAGGGCGGTGCCGAGCCATCTGCCGGGCGTCAGCCGCCAGGCGAGCAGCGCCGTCAGCGTACCGATCACGGCGATCAAGGCCGACGACGCCGTCGTCCGGATGTCGTAGGCGATCGGCATGCCGGGCATGAAGGCGAGCATCGCGACGACGTGCAGCGACCAGACGCCGCAACCGAAGACCACCGCGGCCGCGGTCAGCCAGGTCCAGGATGCGTCCCGGGCTACTTGCCCGCGTGCGACGAGGCTGAGTGTCGTGAAGCAGGCCAGGACGCAGATGCACGCGGCCAGGACGACCAGGCGTAGATCATGCTGCTGGGTGACACATCCGACGATACGGAACATCAGTAGCTCTCTTAGGGAAGAGAACTACACTCTTACTTTAGATCGGTTAATAAGCCGCTACTCCCCGTCGGCAGACGGAAGGGCGGCTCAGCAATTCGTCTGCTGCGCGGGCGGCGGTTCATCGTCCGGCTTGTAGTAGAGTGCCGCGCATTCTTCGGCGAGCAGACCGCCTTCGGCGCTCATGTCGTTGCGGAAGGCGTCGTCGATGATGTCCAGCACGTCGAGATGCCGATCCTCAAAATACATCCGGTGCACGTGCGGCCGCGCCGCGCCGTAGACGATGCGCCGGATGCTGGTCCAGATGCTGGCCATGCTGCACATGCCGCATGGCTGCAGCGTCGAGTACAGCGTGGCACCGCGCAGGTCGTCGCGCCCCAGGCTCTCGCAGGCGCGGCGTATCGCCACGATCTCCGCGTGCGCGCTCGGATCATGGCGCAGCCCGACCTCGTTGTGCCCCTCGCCGACGATGCGCCCGTCCATCACGATCACGCAGCCGATCGGTGATGCGCCCGGCTTGCCCTGCCCCTCTTGCGCCAGCGCGATCGCACGCCGCATGTAGGCGATATCCTGAGCGGTGCTGTCGTCGGGCATCGGCTGCGATAGCGCGGCAGCGCGTCCGGAGTTTGCGCAATCGCCCGGACGCGACCAATGTTTGTCTTGAAAAAGGGGGGAACCCATGGCTGGCACCGCAGTGAGAGATGGCTGGAGCCTGGGCGACGCGCCCAGCCTCGACGGCAAGGTCGCGACCGTCACCGGAGCGACCGGCGGCCTCGGCTACGAGACCGCGCTGGGTCTCGCGCGACGCGGCGCCACGACGATCCTCGCCGGCCGCAACGCCGGCAAGGGGGCGCAGGCAATGACACGCCTGCAGCGCAGCCTCCCTGCCGCACGGGCGCGCTTCGAGATGCTCGATCTCGGCAGCCTCGCCTCGGTGGCCCGATTCGCCACCAGCGTCAGTGAAGCGCATGGCGGCGTGATCGACATCCTGGTCAACAATGCCGGGGTGATGGGGATGCCCAGCCTCGAGCTGACCGAGGACGGCTTCGAGCGGCAGATCGGCGTGAACTACCTCGGTCACTTCGCCCTCACCGCGCAGCTGAAGGAGGCGTTGTGCAGGGGCGGCATCGACAAGGCGGGAGGCGGCGGTCGCGTGGTGAACGTGGCCAGCCTCGCGCACCGCCGTGCCACCCTCGATCTGGACGACCTGCAGTCGGAACGGGCGTACAGCCCGTTCAAGGCATATGGCCGCAGCAAGCTGGCCATGCTGATCTTCGCGATCGAGCTGCAGCGGCGCGCGGTGCAGAACCGCTGGAACCTGGTGAGCCTGGCCGCTCATCCGGGTTGGGCCCGGACCGACATCATCGCCAACAGCACCGGCAGCGGCGCGCCGGGGCTGAAGCAGCGGGTGATGGCGACCGCCTTCGCGGTGCTGGCGCAGTCGGCACGCGACGGCGCCCTGCCCTCGCTCTTCGCGGCGATGGCACCGCAGGCGAAAGGCGGCGGCTACTACGGTCCGACCGGGCCCGGCGAGACCCGCGGCGCCCCTGGTGCGTCGCGCATCATGCCGCAGGCCGCGGATCCCGCGATCGGCACCCGCCTATGGGCGCTCTCCGAACATCTCACCGGAGTCACGTTCGGCGCCTGATGCCGCCGACGTCCGGGCGATGCCGGGAGGCTCCACCAGCACGTGCGACGCCACGCTGCGCATCGCCATCCTGCTCGCCACCGCGGCGACCCCATGTCATGCGCGGGCCGATGCGGCGGCGGCACGGCTGCCGGACGTCGTCAACGTGCGCGAGTACGGCGCGAGATGCGACGGCACGACCGACGATTCTGCCGCCTTCCTGCGCGCGGTCGGCGCCGCAACCTCGGCCGCACGTCGCGCCAGCGCCAAGATCTACATCCCAAGCGGCACCTGCCATCTGGGATCGAGCCTGACGCTGGCGGCTCCCGCTGGAAGAGGTGTCGCCGTGGCGGGCGCCGGCGCCGGCCTCACCATCCTGAGCTTCGCGCCCGGCGTCGACGGCATCGCGATCACGCTGGGGATGGCTTCGGCGGCATCCGTCACCGGCCTCACGATCGATCGCACCGGCTCGCAGGCCGCGGCGAACACCGCCCTCGCGATCACCGAGACGGGGGCCACCTCGGGCGCCGTCGTGGTGAGGGACGTCGACACGACGAGCGACGCCTATCCCGGCTCGTGGGCGAACGGCATCGTCCTGACCTCGACCGACAACGCCGTCATCGATCACGTCCACACCATCGCCGGCTTTCCGCCGGAGAACGCGAACGGGCTCGTGATCAGGGGTCTCGGCGCACGCTACGCGGTCGACACGACGATCTCGAACAGCAAGTTCCAGGGCGGTGACGTCGGGATCCTGGTGAGCGGCTACGTCCAGGGCGTGCTCGCGACCAACATCTTCGCGATCGCCGGAAACTACGGCGTCAGCTGGACCGACGGGCTCGCCAACCCGCGCTACGTGCCGGAGCTTCTCGAGATCACCAACAGCCACGTCAACGCGATCAAGGAGGACGTGCAGATAGCTGGCGTCGGGGTGAGCGTGAGCGACAGCCTGTTGTGGCGCTGGCCGGACGGGAGCCACGACTCGACACCCTGGACCTGCATCGACCTGAACGGTGCAGGCACCAGCCTTATCCACCACAACAACGTCAACGGCGGCAACGGCGGCACTTTCGACGGCCGCGAGCAGTTCGTGCACCTGACCAACTCGTCGGCAGTGAAGATCGACGACAACACGGTGGTGACCATCAACGGACCCTATGTGCTGCTGGACGGTGCCGGCAGCGTGTACAACGGCATCACCGGGAACATGGTGAACGGTGCTGGCGAGATCGTCGACAGGAGCGGGGGCTACAACCAGGTTGCCGCGAACAGCGTGAACGGCCTGTCCGAGTTGAACTCCGTCTCGGGTAACCTGCTGCTCCGGGCGCCGAGCGACAGCGGCATCGGCACGACGGATGCGGCCGTCGGCGACCGGAGCGCTGCCGCCCCCACCAGGTCGAACGGGACCATCCTGCACTGCGTCGGCAGGCTGGCTTCCTTCGAGTGGAACCTGCCAGCGAACCCGTTCCAGGGACAGGTGAGTCACATCACGTCGGAGTGCAGCATAGCCAGCCTGACCGTCACGCCGCGCCCGAGCGACGCCGGGATCAGGGTGATCGGCGCGCCGGCCGGCATCTCCCCATCGACGCCGTTGACCTTCATCTACGACAGGAGCAACAGGATCTGGGCGCGTTGGTAGCGCGCCGTGCTGCACTTCGGCAGGCGCACGTTACTCGCCGAAAGTCGGTGTGCGGGAAGTAGAGCGCACGAAGCCTCATTGCGTCGCCGCGCTGAACGCGGCGAGTGCGTTCCGGCACAGCCGCAGCCAGATCTCGGGATCGTAATCATGCGCATTGGTCAGCGAGATCGTGCCGACATAGCCCTTGAGCAGGCGGTCGCCCACCCACTCGACGTCGCCGGGCGCATGCTCCCCATTGCTCTGCGTCACCCAGAGCAGTTTGTTGACGGCGCCGAAACCGTTCAGCGCCGCGTGCAGCGCGATGATCTCATGCACGTCGTCAGTCACCACGCGCTTGTAGACCATGATCTTGTCGCCCTCCTCGAGATCCTCGACGAACTTGCGCTTCAGGTAGCCGAGCTTGATCTCATTCTCGCGTATCACCTCCGCCGCTGCCACCTCGGTCTGGTACCTGAACGTGTGGTAGGAAAGACCGTAGATCTCGTCGGTGATCCAGTACTCGCCTCCGATGACCCGCACCCCTAGGCTGCCCGGCTCGCCGAATCTGCCGAACCTCTCGTCGAGGAAGCGGATCAGCCGGCGCGGCGTGCGCAGCCCGGCGAAGCGCAGCAGGCCGACCGGATCGGCCTTGAAGTGCCGCTGCACTAGGCCGAACTCGCAATTGTCGCCGATGTTCTCGAAGCGCAGCATGAGCGCTTCCGGCGTCAGAGGCTCTTCGACCAGGTCGCGGCCCTGCTCGATCCTCAGCGACTCCAAGAGGAAGTCCTTCGAATGCCTGAATACGATCTCGAGCGGCTTGCCGTTGATGAGCTCAGGCGGGAGCCAGAACGCGAGATCGGCTCCCTCGCCCTGCCACTTCGGGTCGAGTCGCACCTCGCCGATCGCGCGGCCGTTGACCTCGATCGCGAGCTCGATCGGCCGTTCCGGGTGAGGCTCGGAACCCGGCTCCATCGGATGCACCGCGATCGTCAGCAGATGGCGTGCAGCCGCAGGAATCATCTCGCCACGCGCGACGCTGAGTGAGCCGGTGCCGCGACACGCACCATCCTGGACGGCCCAACCCTCCTTGAGCAGCAGCGTCAGATCGCCGGGGCGAAACCGCAGGTAGGGCCGCAACCCGGACGGCGCGCCCAACATGGCGATGGTCTTCTCCGGCAAGGCAGCGCGCGGCGTGCCGGGACCGCGGCTCGATTCGGCGGCTAGGCTCAGTATGTCGCGGAGCAGGAGCGGCTCGATGAGCTGCATCCCGTCGCCCACCAGCCAGTCGGCTCGTGCCGCGCTGCGCGACGAGACGGCCCCACGCAAAACTTCGTGCTGCTCGGGCGTCAGGTCGGCGATCTTGTCGCCCAGTCGCCTGCCGTCCGGCGAGAGCAGCCAAGTCGCCCGCATCCCGTCCGCCTCCAGGGCGAGCAGATACATCGTTTGCAGGCCGGTATAGACGAAGACCGGAAACCAGTTACCGGCGAAGTACTCGATCGGAGCGCCGCTCAAGTGCTTGAGCATCACGGCGTTCCTGTCGCCGACACGGAGATACCAGAGGCGATCGCACTGGAACACGGGATCGGGGATCAGGTGCTTGTAGGCGAACACGCAGGACTCCGTCTTGATCACGCGTTCGATCCGACAGACGCGTCGGATGCTGCACGCTCCTACACCATCACGCGCTCCACGGCGACCGCTCCCGATGCGCGGGAAGCTCGTGACGCTGCCTTCCGCGGTCCTCCTCACGTCACGAGACGGATCTCATCTTTGAGCCCCGTCGCCGTGACCGACTGGAACTTCGTCATCGAGTGGCCGCATGTCGAGCGGACTGGACTTGATCCGGAACGAGTATAGAACCTGATGTGCGGCCGCGGCTTCAGGAGGGAGCACCATCGACCATGACCCCGGTTATCGATCCTATCCTGATCCGGGACGCCGCCATCTTCACCGACGGGCAATGGAAGATCCCGATCCGTGGTGTCTATCGACCGCTGCGCGAGAACGGCGGACCGATCGTCAGCGGCTTCATGACCGGCTGGCGAGCCGAGACCTTGTTCAACGGTTTTGCGTCCTACCCGATCCTGCAGCTCTGCTCGGAGACGGAGTTCGGGATGAGGATCCTGAACACCGAGGGACGCTTTCTCGGCGATTGTATCCAGCAGATGGGACCCGTGGATGCGCAGCGCTTCCGCAAGCAGGTGATGCATATCCTGGGTCCGCTGTTCCGCTCCGTGCTGTTCGACGCGCGGCCCGTCCTGTCGCCTGCCGTCAGCGCCTCGCGCGAACTCAGTCCCACGGTCACCTTCGAGATCGCGCAGATCGTGCAGCAGGAGCTCATCGCCGATCCGCTGGCGCTCGCCGCACAGGACCTTCCGGAGATCCTGGCTCGCAACTCGTGCCAGGACGACCGGTCGAGCCAGATGGAAGGAGGGCCGACCCCGGTGCAGGGCAGCCTCTGTTTCTCGGACATGGCGATCGGTTACCGGTTCCACGACCATCGACACGGCATCACGTTCTTCCTGTTCGCGGCGGACGAATGTGCGAGACCGGTTGGTCTCTCTCTTCCCCAACTCGACCTGTTCCTGCCGCGCGGTCCGGGTTACGTCCGCTGGACGGCGGGCACCATGGCCTGCAACATCTCCCCTTCCCTGATCCACCTCGTCTGCAGGCGCGGCCTCGAGCGGATCCCCTACCTCGCTCGCGGAGCCCGGCGTCGCGCTCACCAGCAGAGACAACATCCTGCATCCTCCCGATCTCGCCATCTACCACACCGCCGAGACCATGGAGGCGCCATGCTCGGCATCGTCACCCGCGCCATGGCACGCCGGACCGACGACGCATGAGCCTTCGGAAGCGGTCCGGGACCGTGCAAGGAACGACTCGACCGGAGTTGGTCCGCGGACCGACGATGGTGACCAGTCAGGCTGACGCTCTGATCCTGCACGACCCGCTGTTCGTGCAGGATGGCGGCTTGCACCTGCGGCTCGATGGCAATGCCATCCCGCTGCTGATGCAGGGGAAGGTCGTGCCGTGCTTGCTGCCCGGCTGGCGGGCGTCGCAGCTCTACATGGGTTTCGCTCCGCTGTTCCTTCTCGAGCTGCTGCATGACGATGGGCGGACGGCGACGTGGTTCCTGGACTGGCGCATGCACCACATGGGAGACAGCGTCGACCAGCTGACACCCGAACTGGTCGATCTGCTCCGCCACAAGGCGGTGCCGATCCTCGATCGCCTGCTGCACACCACGCTGCGGCAGTGCAAGCCGGTGCTGCTCGAGGAGAGCCGGGCGTTCCTCAGCCTCAACGAGGTCACGAGGCGGGCGATCGCCACGAACTGCCTGGACCTGCTGCTGCGGCCGCCGGCCATCTTCCTCGCCCAGCACCTGATGCCGTCATCGCTGCTGTTCCGCGACGAGAAGAACATCCAACGCACGATCAGCCGGACCCATCTTCTCGCCGGACTGGCCGACGAGTTCCAGGATCGACTACCGCTCGTGTTCGAGGACGCCGCCCTGGTCTGGCCGAGCCCGATCGACGGCACGGCGCTGCGCGCACAGGGTTGCTTCTGCTTCGACGATTTCCACTTCGCCTATCGTTTCGCCGATACCCGGCACGGCCTCGTCTTCTTCGTCATGGTGGCGGATCACTACGCGCGCATCTGCGGGATGTGGTTCCCTTCGTTCGGCCTCATGGTGAGCCGCGACGAGACCGCGCGCACGGTGGCGCGTCAGATCGCGCGTCACCTGCCGTACTGGTTCGTCACCCACTCCTGCATCTGGGCGGAGCAGTTGGTGCCGTACCTGCGACGCGGCGCCAGACGCTTCGCCAGCGTGCTGCGCGGTCGTCCGGGCGTTCACATCGGGCATCAGGTCTGGAACGAGCTCAGCGGTATCGATCACCTGATCGAAGGGGGCGCCACCTCGTTGCCGGACTGGATCGTGCTCAACGCGGCCGACGGCATCGAGTTGTACGGTCCCCTGGACGAGCTGTTCCCTGTCCTGAAGAGGCGGGTGGTTCGTGATCTCGCAGATATCCGCTCGATGATACGATACGCCTACGCGCAGGGCGTCATGATCGTGCGCGTCACGCGGGAGCACGTCTCGCAACGCCTGCGCACGCGTATCCTGGATCGTGTCAGGGCCAGCGACGTCTACGAGGAGGTGCGGGACGGTATCGAACGGACACGGCGCGCCCGACCGGGCGGCGAGCAGGCGGCACCCGTGATCCTGCTCGGCCTGCGGGTGGAGAACCGCACCCTCGTCGACCTGACAGGCTTCTTCCGGAACCTCGTCGGTTTCATCATGACGCAGTTTCCGGGGGCAATCGTCGTGCTCGACGGGCACAATGCCCGGGGCGGCTCCGCAGGACACTTCATCGAGAGCCACGCGGAGTCCTACGCGCGAAGCCGGCCGATCGATATCGAGCACGCCCTGGTGGCCGATCTGCGCAGGCATTGCGGTGACGGTCCGATCACGATCGCCGACACCATCGGCCGATCGGTCGACGTCAGCCTGGCCTGGGCCGATCGCTGCAGCTGCTTCGTCTCGATCTGGGGTGCGAGCCTGGCGAAATACCGTTGGGTCTGCAACAAGACCGGGCTGGTGATCAGCAGCCGCGACAACCTGCTGCATCGCGGCGACCTGCATATCTACGATGCGCCGCGCACCATGGAGTCGCCGACCAGGTTGCGCTTCATCGACCCCGACACGGTCACGGACCGGCCCGACGTGCCGCTGCTCGTCGACGTGGTTCCCGGGAACGCCTCGTTCTTCAACTTCCAGGTCAACGAGGCGAGACTGTTTCCGCAGGTCCGGGAGATGATCGAGCAGAGCCTCAGCGGCGGATGAAGCTCCAGTACAGCGGGCTGCGGCCGGCAGCGAGAGCCTTGGCTTCGTAGCGGGTCGGCGGCCAATCCTGCGGTCGGCTGCGTGCCGGCCGGTCGGGCGCGAACAGGCTCTGCGTCGCCATCACCTGCGTCACCCAGTCCTGGTACGTCGGATCGTCACTGGCGATCCGCCAGGCAGCACCCGGACGCAGGCGGCTGGCGACCAGCGGCACGGTCTGCGGGTGCACGAAACGCCGCTTGGCGTGGCGGGTCTTCGGCCATGGATCCGGGAACAACAGGAACATACGGTCCAGGCAGCCCTCCGGCAGCGCCTGCAACAGGGTGCGCGCATCGTCGTCCCACAGGCGCAGCATGTCCGGAACCGGCGCGGTCGCCTCCGCACCATCGGGCACCAGCCGGGTCAGCAGCGAGCAGAGACCGTTCTCGAACACCTCGCAGGCGATGAGCCCGACATCCGGGTGGGCGGCATGCTGCGCCAGGCTGTGCTCGCCGCCGCCGAAACCGACCTCGAGCCAGAGCTGCGACGGTACCCGGCCGAACCCGGCCAGGGGTGCCTCGGCCCGGGACAGGTCGAAGCGCAGCCGCGGCAGGGTGAGATCCAGCAGCCGTTGCTGGCGTGGGCGCAGCGGGTGGCCGCGCTGCCGTCCGTAGAGCCGGGCGGCGGCAGGCTTGACGATCGGTGCCGCGGCCTGTCCGGGGACAGGCCGGGCCTCGTTCAACGGTTGAAGGCGCCGCGCAGGGTGTCGGCGAGGTCGGTGCGCTCCCAGGTGAAGTCGTCGCGCGCCGGATCCGGGGTGCGGCCGAAATGCCCGTAGGCGGAGCTCTGCGCGTAGATCGGCCGGTTGAGGCGGAGATGCCGGCGTATGCCGCGCGGCGTCAGGTCCATCACCTCGCGCAGCACCTTGCCGAGGCGCGCCTCGTCCACGTCGTGCCCGGTCTCGTGCAGGTCGACATAGACGGAGAGCGGGTGAGACACGCCGATCGCGTAGGAGATCTGCAGCGTGCAGCGCTCCGCGAGGCCGGCGGCGACGATGTTCTTGGCGAGGTAGCGGCAGGCATAGGCGGCGGAGCGGTCGACCTTGGTCGGGTCCTTGCCGCTGAACGCGCCGCCGCCGTGGGGTGCCGCACCACCATAGGTGTCGACGATGATCTTGCGCCCGGTCAGGCCGGCGTCGCCGTCCGGGCCGCCGATCACGAAGATCCCGGTCGGGTTCACGTAGAACCCATCCTCGGGGCACATCCAGCCCTCGGGGAGCACCTCGCGCACGATGGCGCCGAGCGTCTCGCGGATCGCGGGCTGCGGCAGCTGCTCCTCGTGCTGGGTCGAGATCACGATGCTGGTCGCCCCGACCGGCACCCCGTCGACGTAGTGCAGCGTCACCTGGCTCTTGGCGTCGGGCAACAGGCCGCGGCCGCGCGTGTCGCCCGCCTTGCGGAGCTGGTTGATGCGGTGGAGTATTCCGTGCGCGTAATAGAGAGGGGCGGGCATCAGGGTCGGCGTCTCGCGGGTGGCGAAGCCGAACATGATGCCCTGGTCGCCGGCGCCCTCGTCCTTGTTGCCGGCGCTGTCGACGCCCACCGCGATGTCGGCGGACTGCGCGTGCAGGTAGTTGTGGAATTCGGCGGCGCGCCAGGAGAAACCCTTCTGGTCGTAGCCGATGTCGTGCACCGCGTCGCGCACCGCGTGCTCCAGGTCCTCGCCGGTCACCGTGTCGGCGCCGCGCACCTCGCCGGCCAGCACGATCCGGTTGGTGGTGACCAGGGTCTCGCAGGCGACGCGCGCCTCCGGATCGGCGCGCAGGTAGGTGTCGAGGACGGTGTCGCTGATCCGGTCCGCGACCTTGTCCGGATGTCCCTCGGACACGGATTCCGAGGTGAACAGGAAATCGCCCTTGTCGCGCATGCTGATCCTTCCGGGCGACCCATGGGCGGCCGCGCTAGCGGGTCCATGTGGAGGAAAGCGCCGGGCCGGTCAAGAACATTGCGTTATCCGCTAGGTCAGGCCTCCAGCAGCGCGCGCGCCTGTTTCAGGTCCGCCACGAAGGCGGCGTATTCCCGCCGCTTGGCGTCCTCGTCGGGCAGGCGCAGCAGGTAGGAAGGGTGCACCGTCACCAGTCCCTGCTGGTTGCCCTCCAGCGCGATCGGCCGGCCGCGCTCGCGCGAGATGGTCACCGGGCGCCCGAGCACGGCGCGCGCGGCGGTCACGCCCAGCATCACCAGCAGCGCCGGTGCGACGATGCGTCGCTCCTCGCTGAGCCATCCGGCACAGGCGACGACCTCGGTCTGGTCGGGCTTCTGGTGGATGCGCCGCTTGCCGCGCGCCTCGAACTTGAAGTGCTTGACCGCATTGGTGACGTAGACGATCTGCCGGTCGATGCCGGCCTCCAGGATGGCGCGGTCGAGCATCTGGCCGGCGGGACCCACGAACGGACGGCCGGCCAGGTCCTCCTGGTCGCCGGGCTGCTCGCCGACCATCATCATGCGCGCGTCCGAGGGTCCCTCGCCGAACACGGTCTGCGTCGCGGGCTCCCAGAGCGGGCAGCGACGGCAGCCGGCCGCCTCCTGCCGCAGCGCCTGCATCGAGCCCGACGCGGGGATCGCGTGGCGCAGCTCGCTGCCGATCGGGGCCGCCTGCGGCGTCGGGCGGGCCGTCGCCGGTGTGGTCACGGGCATGGTATTCTGCTCCAGCATGGTTTGTGTACGTCCGGCGGCGCCGCGCACCAGCTCCGGGATGGCGGCGGCCTCGGGCAGGTTGCGCCAGTACTTGCGCGGCATCTCGGAGGTCATGGCCGAGACCTTCAGCCGCGCCGGATTGAAGATGGCGGCGAAATAGGCCCGCCAGTAACGCTCCAGCGCGTCGTCGTCGGGCACCTCGGAGCGATCCGCGCCGGGACCGAACTCGCGCTCCTGGCCGGTCCAGTGCAGGCTGCGATAGGGGGTCAGGATCGAGAACACCATGGTCGCGAAGCGGCGGATGAAGAACTCCGCGTTGGCCTCGACGATGAAGTGCTCCGGCTCGAACCAGGCGACGTAGCGCGTCTCGTCCTGCATCGTCACCGCGCGGAAGCGCAGGAAGGCCCGCATCTTGTGGGTGTCGCGACGCACCGACTGGGCCAGCTGCCGTGCCCGCGTCACCATGGGGTCGGTGACGTCCTGCACGATCGTCCGCTCGCCCTGCCGCACCCGCCAGATCAGGCCGTAGAGCAGGGCGAAGCGCTCCGGGTCGCGGGCCTGGATCACCGTCTGCGCCAGCTCGACGAGCGGCCGCGGCACCGGGAAGGCGGGCGCGGGGGCTGCGGCCGGATCGGGCGCTGCTGCGTCGGCGGAGAACAGGTCGTCCGGTGCGCCGACCGACCACAGCACCTGCTCTGGAGGGACGTCGTCGGTGGCCAGGCGGCGCGCGGCGTTGCGCCAGCCCTCGAAATCGACCTGATGGGCCAGCGCGATGCTCTGCATCCGCTGTCAAAGCAGGGAGAGCTGCGCCGGTTTCCTGCTCAGGCGCGCCGCCAGCCGAGCGCTGTCGAGTTCGGCGCGCGGCGCATGATCGGCGGCGACGATGAAGGGCGCGATCGCCGCCAGCGAGAGGCGCAGCCGGGCCAAGTCGTCCATGCGCAGCCGGCGGTGCCGTCGGGCAACGAGGATGCGGTCCACCGACTTCACCCCGAGGCCCGGGACCCGCAGCAGCGCCTCGCGGTCGGCGCGATTGACGTCGACCGGGAACATCTCCCGGTGCAGCAGCGCCCAGGCGAGCTTGGGATCGCGCTCCAGATCGAGGTTGCCCGCCTGGTCGGTGGTCAGCTCCTCGACGCCGAAGCCGTAGAAGCGCAGCAGCCAGTCCGCCTGATACAGCCGGTGCTCGCGCAGCAGCGGCGCCGGACGCGCCGGCAGCACCGACGAGGCGTCCGGGATCGGCGAGAACGCCGAGTAGTACACCCGGCGCAGCCCGTAGGCGCCGTAGAGGTTGGTACTGGCGCGCAGGATGGTGCGGTCGGAGCTCGCATCGGCACCGACGATCATCTGCGTCGACTGCCCCGCCGGCGCGAAGCGGGCGGGCTTCGCGCGTCCCGGCCGCGTCTTCTCCCGCGCGGCGTCGATGCCGAGCCGGATGCGTCCCATCGAGCGTCGTATGCCGCCCATGTCCTTCTCCGGCGCGAAATCGGTCAGCGCCTGCTCGGTCGGCAGCTCGACGTTGATCGACAGCCGGTCGGCCCAGCGGCCGGCCTCCTGCAGCAGCAGCGGGTCGGCGTCTGGGATCGTCTTGAGGTGGATGTAGCCGCGGAAGCCGTGCTGCTCGCGCAGGGTGCGCGCCACCCCGATCACCTGCTCCATCGTATAGTCCGGCGAGCGGATGATCCCAGACGACAGGAACAGCCCCTCGATGCAGTTGCGCCGGTAGAAGCCCAGCGTCAGGCGCACCACCTCGTCGACGGTGAAGCGTGCCCGCTGCACGTTCGACGAGGCGCGGTTGATGCAGTACGCGCACTCGTACAGGCAGGAGTTGGTCAGCAGGATCTTGAGCAGCGAGATGCAGCGCCCGTCCGGCGCATAGGCGTGGCAGATGCCCATGCCTTCGGTCGAGCCGACCCCCCGCTTCTCGCCCAGGCTGTCCCGCTTGGCGGTGCCGCTCGACGCGCAGGACGCGTCGTACTTGGCGGCGTCCGCCAGGATCTCGAGCTTCTTGAGAAGGTCCACGCGGCTATGTTCCGGTATTGTTCTAGATTGCGCAACCGCTTTGCGACGAAGCCAACCGCGGCCTGCGGCCGACAGCCAACCGTCTCCGAGAGGATGAACGTCTGCGGTCTCGACAGTTCGCGACCGCCTGGTGCAAGTAGGGACAACATTCCGGGATCCAAGCGATCTCCTTCAGGCCGGAGGCGGAAATGAGGATCGAGCGAGGGGAGGCAGCACGCAGCGCGGCCGCCGGATCGGGTGCGCGGCCTGCCGACGCGCTGCACGGCACCGCGCTTAGGGTCCGGCGCTGGCTGAACGAGGCCGCCTGGCCACTCTGGATCGCGCGCGGCCTCGACCGCGACGGGCTGTTCTTCGAGCAGCTCGACTTCGCCGGCCGCCCCGACCTCACCGCCTGTCGCCGCACCCGCGTCCAGGGCCGACAGCTGTTCGCCTTCTCGCGGGCGCTGGCCGCAGGCCACGAGACGGCGCGCGAGGCGATCGGACGGGCGCTTCCGACCATCGAGGCGCGCTGCTGGGGCCCGGAGGGCAAGCCCGGCTGGATACACATGCTGACGCCGGACGGCGAGCCGCTCGACACCCTGCGCGACACCTACGACCAGGCCTTCGTGCTGTTCGGCCTGGCGGCGGCGCGCCGGATGGGCTTCGAGCAGGCCGGCGTGCTGGCCGAGCGCACGATGGCCTTCCTCGATGCCAGCGTCGCCGATCCCAAGGCCGGCGGCTACCTGGAAGGGCTGCCCGCCTCGCTGCCGCGCCGCTCCAACCCGCATATGCACCTGATGGAGTCGATGCTCGCCCTGCACGCGGTCGCCTCGGAGCAGGGCGAGCCCGGACGGCGCTGGCTGGAGCGTGCCGAGCGGATCG
>CAXTOE010000013.1:0-249 GCA_964245685.1 uncultured Acetobacteraceae bacterium
CCAGACGCCGCGCCACGACGCGGGCCTGCTCGAGGTTCGGCACCAGCAGCTCGGCGCTGTACGGGCTGGTCAGCGGATCGTTCATCAGCAGGTGCAGGGCCTGCATGCTCGGCGCGTTGGGGTTCTTGGTGTGCAGCGGGTCGCCGTCGAAGCGCAGCAGCGGCAGCATCGCCGCCCCCGCGAGGCCGAGCAGTGCTGCGCCCGCGACCACCGGACGGCGGTGGCGGCGCAGCGCCCGGTCGGCCGGAC
>CAXTOE010000013.1:259-5630 GCA_964245685.1 uncultured Acetobacteraceae bacterium
GGCGAGCAGCGCCGGCAGCACGGTCAGCGAGCAGACGAAGGCGATCAGCATGCCGATCCCCGCGATCAGGCCGAGCTGGGCCACGCCGTTGAAGGCGGTGGGCGTGAAGGCGAGGAAGCCGGCCGCGGTCGCGGCGGCGGCGATCAGGATCTGCACGCCGGTCTCGCGTCCGGTCGCGGCGAGTGCCGCCTGGATCGGCATCGGCGCGCCGTCCCGGCCGCGCTGCGCCCGGAAGCGGACCGAGAACTGTATGGTGAAATCGACCGCGATGCCGACGAACAGCACCGCGAAGGCCACCGAGACCAGGTTGAGCGTGCCGACGGCGAGGGCCGCGAAGCCGGTAGTGAGCAGCAGGCCGAGCAGCAGCACGATCACGATCGGCACGATGATGCGCCAGCTGCGCACCGCCAGGAACAGCCACAGCGTCACCAGCACCAGCGAGGCGATCAGCTCGCGCACCGCGCCCTCGGCGACGGAGGCGAACTCCTCGTCGTCCAGCGCGACCTGGCCGGTGATGAACACCTGCGCCTCGCCGGACCGCACGTCCGGCAGCGCGGCGATGGCCCGCCTCATGGCGTCGGTGGCGGCACCGCCCGGCGCCAGCGAGCCGAAATTCAGCCGTGGCTGGGTGATCACGAACTGGTAGTGGCCGCCCTGGTCCGACAGGCTGCCCGCCAGCAGCTTCTGCCACGACAGCGGCTTCGGATGACCGTCCGCGGCGGCACCCAGCGTGCCGGCGAAGCCGCGCAGCGGCGCCTGGAAGCCGCGGAGGTTCGCCTGCCCGTGGGCGAGGCCGTCGCCGATCAGGCCGAGTGCGGTGAACAGCCCGCGTGCCGAGGGGTCGGCGGCGAGCTGGCCGAGGAAGGGCTGCGCGTTGATGGTCGCGTCCAGCAGATGGCCGAGCGCCGGCACGTCGAGGAACAGCAGCCCGTTGCGCACCAGGTAGGGGTCGGTGTCGGGCTGCTGCACGTAGTGGAACAGCCCGGTCTGCGGCGCCAGCGCCTGGTCGAGCTGCCGCGCGGTCTCCTGCGCCTCCTCGGGGATGTCGGCGCCGATCACCGCGATCAGCAGGTCCTCGTGCTGTGGAAAATCCCTGATCAGGACGTTGGCGCGCTTCTTCCACGGCAGCGAGGCCGAGAACAGCTTGCCGGTGTCGGTGCTGACGCCGAGGCGCGTGCGCGTCGCCAGCAGTGCGCCGGCGCCGAGCAGTGCGGCCAGCAGCACGACGAGCACGGCGCGGCGCGCGCAGAACGCGACCAGCCGTCCGAGTGGTCCGGCCAACATGATCTCGTCCTAACGGATGGCCGGAGGAAGCGGGCCGGGGCCGCCGCGGTTCCGGGTCTCGCGTCGCAACGGCTAGCCCTGGACGGGATCGAAGGAAGACGTCCTGTGTCGCAGCCGCAACAGCTTGATCGCGGTGAGGGACGCCATTACGGCGGTGCCGAGCATCGCCGCCAGCAGGATCGGCAGCAGCAGGCCGAACCAGGCGGCGGGACCGAGCAGGTAGAGCGCGTCGTCCGGATGGAAGCCCCAGGCGCCGGACCAGATACGCGGACCAGGGGCGCGCGTCTCGTAGATCTCCGACATGCGGTTGCACGCCAGCAGCAGGATGCTGGACAGCGCGCCGAACGCGACCGTCCACAGCCCCAGATCGTGGCCGAGCAGGTGCGCGTGACGCAGGCCGATGCCGATCGCCAGGAAGAACAGGCAGTTGACCCCGTCATCGACCACGGTGTCGTAGCGGTGGCCGCCCGGGCTCATCATGTCGCCGATGCGCGCCAGCTCGCCGTCGGCACGGTCGAGGAAGGCGGACAGGATCCACAGCAGACCGCCCCAGAACAGGGCGCCGCGCAGCGAGGCCGGTCCGACCGCCAGCAGGAGGCAGGAGGCGAGCCCGGTCAGCAGCCGCAGGGTGGTCAGGTGGTTCGGCGTGACCGGGGTGCCGAGCAGCGGGCGGACCGCGAGGCGGGCCAGCGCGTGGGTCCAGGTGTCGTTCCTCAAGGCGCGTCTCCGTAATCCAAGGCAGCCTCGACCGTGCCCCTGCCGGTCTCCGACCGGAACGCGGCCGCGGTGCGGAGCGGCTGCAGCGGCTCGGGCCGGACGGTCCGGTCCGGGTCGCGATGATGCTCCAGCCACTGCCAGGCTGCCAGCGAAGGCAGGCCGAGTGCGATCTCGCGCAGCCGCTTGATCAGCGCCAGTGCGATCGAGACCGCCGGCGGCAGCCCGAACAGCGCGCCCACCACCACGAAACCGCCCTCGGAGATGCCGAGTGCCCCGGGGACGATGAAGCTCGCGGCCTTCACCGCCTGGGAAAGGCTCTCGATCACCAGCCCCTCGCCCAGGCCGACACCGTGGCCGAGGAAGTGCAGCGCCAGGCAGACCTCGACCGAGCCGAGCAGCCAGGAGATCGACTGATGCAGCAGCGCCAGCGACAGGTTGCGCGGCGAGCGGTAGAGCGAGGTGATCGTCTGCTGCAGCCCGACGAGCTCGCCCATGCCGTGCCAGCCCAGCGCGCCGGCGAGCCGGGCGAGGCCGCGCTCGATCAGCCCGGCGAGCCCCAGCAGCTGGGCGCCGACGAAGCCGAGTGCGGCGAGGCAGGCGATGCCGATGCCGCCCACCACCTCGTCGGTGACCTGGCTGCGCCCCAGCAGCGCCAGCAGGGTCAGCAGGCCGGCGATGGTGAACAGGATCTGCGTCACCATCTCGGTGCTCAGGTCGCAGATCGTGCAGGCGGTGGCGCGGGTCAGGCTCATGCCGCGACGGCCGAGCAGGCGCGCGACCACGAACTCGCCGCCGACCTGCGCCACCGGCAGCAGGTTGTTCACGCCCTCGCGCACCCAGCGCAGCACGAAGAACGCGGGCAGGGACGGCCGCGGCGGCGCGTCGCCGGCGATCGCGCGCCAGCCGGCGGCGGAGAACAGCACCTGCAGCAGGTGGAAGGCGATCACCAGCACGATGCCCCAGCCGGCCTGGTGCAGCAGCCCCAGCACGTGGCCGAACCCGAAGCGGCCCAGCAGCCACACGGTCAGGCCGGTGCCCAGCGCGGCGCCGATCAGGGTCAGAAGCTTCATGCCTGCCTTCCGTCTCCATCGCTGCTCGGGCAAGCTGCGTGCCGACCGTGTCGTCCGCTCGACACGCGGACATGTAGTGGACGGGCACCGCCTTGAGAACCCTGCTCCTGACCCCCGGCCCGCTGACCACCAGCGACGTGACCCGCGCGGCACTCGGACGCGACTGGGGATCGCGCGACCCTGCCTTCATCGCCCTGACCGCGCGGCTGCGCGCCCGCCTGCGCGCACTGGTGCACGGCGAGGCGAGCCACGAGACGGTGCCGATCGCCGGCAGCGGCACCTTCGCCGTGGAGGCCGCGGTCGGCACGCTGGTGCCGCGCGACGGCAAGCTGCTGGTGCTCGCCAACGGTGCCTACGGGCAGCGCATCGCCGCCATCGCGCGGCAGATCGGCCGCGCCGTGCGCTGCGAGAGCTGGCTGGAGACCGAGCCGGTCTCGGCCGCGCAGGTGGACGCGATGCTGCGCGACGACCGCGAGGTCACCGACGTCGCGGTCGTGCACTGCGAGACCAGCACCGGCCTGCGCAACCCGCTGGAGGCGGTGGCGGCGGTGGTGGCCACGCACGGCAGGCGGCTGCTGGTCGACGCGATGAGCAGCTTCGGCGCGCTGCCGATCGACCTGCGCCGCACCCGTGCCTGCGCGGTGATCGCCTCGTCGAACAAGTGCCTCGAGGGGGTGCCCGGGATCGCCTTCGTCGTGGCCGAGCGGGCGCACCTCGCGGCGTGCGCCGGCCGCTCGCACAGCCTGGGGCTGGACCTTCACGCGCAGTGGAGCGGCTTCGAGCGCGATGGCCAGTGGCGCTTCACCCCGCCGGTGCAGGTGGCGGCGGCGCTGGATGCCGCACTCGACCAGCTCGATGCGGAGGGCGGACCGCCCGGCCGGCTGGCCCGCTACGGACGCAACCACGCGGTGTTGATCGAGGGCATGCGCGCCCTGGGCTATGCCGCCACGCTGCGTCCCGAGCTGCAGTCGCCGATCATCGCGAGCTTCGACGAACCGCCGCCGCCGTTCGATTTCAACCGGTTCTATGACGCGCTGCACGGGGTGGGCGTGGTGATCTATCCCGGCAAACTGACGGCGGCGCCGTCGTTCCGGATCGGCTGCATCGGCGCGATCGACGCGCGCGACATCGCCAGGGCCGTTGCGTGCATCGCACGGGTCACGCCAAGCTTCGCACGGGCAGTTTAGCAGGGATTTAACGCGCCATGACGGAAGCGACCGACAGCACGCAGCGCACCGAGATCGCCGGCAGCCATCGCGAGGCGCCGGCGCGCGCGCGTCATCTCGGCGCGGTGCCCAAGGGGCAGCGCATGGAGATCAGCATCTACCTGAAGCCGCGCGACCAGCATCACACCGACCAGACCAGGCTGACCGGCAGCATCGACGAGCGCCGGCGTCAGCTCGCGGCACACCGCACCGTGTCGCATCGCGAGGATTTCCGCCGCGTCGAGGCGTTCCTCGCCGAGCACGGGCTGACGGTGCTGTCGGTCGATCCGGCGCGCCGCCTGATCCGCGCCGCCGGCACTTCGGAGAACATGGAGGAGGCGTTCGGCGCCACGCTCGCGATGTACGAGGAGGAGGGCCGCAGCTATCACGGCCGCACCGGCACGCTGGCGGTGCCGAGCGACCTGCACGGGGTGGTGGAGTCCGTGCTCGGCCTCGACGGCCGCCCGGTGGCGCACACCCGGATCGTGCGGCCGAGGCGGGCGCAGCCGACCAGCTTCGAGCCGAACCGGGTCGGCCAGCTGTACGGCTTCCCGACCGACGTGACCGGCGCCGGCGTGACGATCGCGCTGATCGAGCTCGGCGGCGGCTTCCGCGCCAAGGACACGACGCAGGCGTTCAAGGCGATGGGGCTGAAGCCGCCGCGGGTGACCGCGGTCTCGGTGGATGGCGGCACCAACGACCAGTCCGGGTCGGACGCCGACGGCGAGGTGGCGCTCGACATCCAGGTGGCCGGCGGCGTGGCGCCGGGTGCGGAGATCGTGGTCTACTTCACGCCGAACACCAACTCCGGCTTCGCCGACGCGATCAGCCAGGCGGCGCACGACACCACCAACAAGCCCTCGGTGATCTCGATCTCCTGGGGCGGCGCGGAATCCACCTGGGAGACGCAGGCGGTGACGACGATGAACACGGTGCTGCAGGAGGCCGGCGCGCTCGGCCTCTCGGTCTACGTCGCCTCGGGCGACAACCTCGCCACCGACGGCGTCAGCGACGGCAAGGCGCATGTCGACTTCCCGGCCTCCTCGCCGTACGCGATCGGCTGCGGCGGCACCCACGTCACCGCCGCCACCGGCT
>CAXTOE010000013.1:5640-9017 GCA_964245685.1 uncultured Acetobacteraceae bacterium
GTGGTCTGGAACGACTCCAGCAGCGGCACCGGCGGCGGCATCAGCGACCTGTTCGCGGTGCCGGCCTTCCAGGCGCACGCCAAGCTGCCGGTCAGCGTCAATGGCGGCCGCAAGGGTCGCGGCGTGCCCGATGTCGCCGGCAACGCGGCGCCGGCCAGCGGCTACGTGGTGGTCGTGGACGGCAAGAAGGAGGTGGTCGGGGGCACCAGCGCGGTGGCGCCGCTCTGGGCAGGACTGACCGCGCTGATCAGCGAGAAGGCAGCCAAGCCGGTCGGCTTCCTGCCCGACTTCCTCTACGCGGCGGTGAGCTCGAATGCGGCGCTGACCACGCAGATCACCCAGGGCAACAACAAGCCGGAAGGGACGCAGATCGGCTACGATGCCGGTCCGGGCTGGAACGCCTGCACCGGTCTCGGACGGCCGGACGGACAGGCGCTGTTCGACGCCCTGACCGAAGGGTCCGCGACGGTGTGAGCCGGCCCGGCCCCAGCCGCTTGGCACGTCGCTTGCCTCGACCGGAGCAACCTGTGCGGAGTGCGGCATGAAGATCGGCGTGTTCATCCCGATCGGCAATAATGGCTGGCTGATCTCGCGGACCGCGCCGCAGTACATGCCGAGCTTCGACCTCAACCGCGAGGTCGTGCAGCGCGCCGAGCGGCACGGGCTCGACTTCGCCCTGTCGATGATCAAGCTGCGCGGCTTCGGCGGCGAGACCGAGTTCTGGGACCACAACCTGGACAGCTTCACGCTGATGGCCGGCCTCGCCGCGGTCACCAGCCGGATCCAGCTGTTCGCGACCGTGGCGACGCTGACCATCCCGCCCGCGATCGCCGCCCGGATGGCGGCGACCATCGACAGCATCTCGCACGGCCGCTTCGGGCTGAACGTGATCACCGGCTGGCAGAAGCCGGAATACGCACAGATGGGGCTGTGGCCTGGCGACACGTACTTCTCCCGGCGCTACGAGTTCGTCGCCGAGTACGTGCAGATCCTGCGCGAGCTGTGGGAGACCGGCCGCTGCGACCGACGCGGCGAGTTCTTCCAGATGCAGGATTGCCGGCTCAGCCCGCGCCCGCAGGCACAGATGAAGATCATCTGCGCCGGCCAGAGCGACGCCGGCATGATGTTCTCGGCCACCTACGCCGACTATAATTTCTGCTTCGGCAAGGGGGTGAACACGCCCACCGCCTTCGCCCCCGCGGCGCAGAAGCTGCTCGCCGCGACCGCGCGCACCGGACGCCGGGTGACCTGCTACGCGCTGTTCATGATCATCGCCGACGAGACCGACGAGGCGGCGACGGCGAAATGGGAGCTCTACAAGTCCGGGGTCGATACCGAGGCGGTGCGCTGGCTGGTCGACCAGAGTGCCGCCGACACCAGCTCGGGCGCGGACACCAACGTGCGCCAGATGGCCAACCCTACCTCGGCGGTGAACATCAACATGGGCACGCTGGTCGGCGCCTACGCCACCGTCGCGCGCCTGCTCGACGAGGTCGCGAGCGTCGAGGGCACCGAGGGGGTGCTGCTGGTGTTCGACGAGTTCGTCCGCGGCGTCGAGGCGTTCGGCACCCGCATCCAGCCGCTGTTGACCACCCGAGCCCACCTCGCGCCGAGCTCGGAGGCCGCCTGAATGACCGTCGAGACCCCCGGCACCGCGACGCTCGAACCCGACGCCAGGGCGC
This sequence comes from uncultured Acetobacteraceae bacterium, assembly GCA_964245685.1. Lineage (GTDB taxonomy): Bacteria > Pseudomonadota > Alphaproteobacteria > Acetobacterales > Acetobacteraceae > Lichenicoccus. The sequence continues at coordinate 7,323 of CAXTOE010000013.1, forward strand.
GCCGCGTCACCCTGCCGGCACGCCCGGAACCGCTGTCGCTGGATCCGCGCCACGCGGCGCTGGTGGTGGTGGACATGCAGAACGCCTACGCCAGCAAAGGCGGCTATCTCGACATCGCCGGCTTCGATATCGGCGGCGCGCAGGACGCGACCCTGGCGATCGTCAAGGCGGTGGCGGCCGCGCGTGCGGCCGGCATGACGGTGGTCTACTCCCAGAACGGCTGGGATCCGGACTATGTCGAGGCCGGCGGTCCGGGTTCGCCGAACTACCACAAGTCGAACGCGCTGAAGACCATGCGCAAGCGGCCGGAGCTCGCCGGCAGCCTGCTCGCCAAGGGCAGCTGGGACTACGCGCTGGTCGACGCGCTGACGCCGCAGCCGGGCGACATCGTGATCGCCAAGCCGCGCTACAGCGCCTTCTACAACACTCAGCTGGACTCGCTGCTGCGCGCGCGCGGCATACGCACGCTGGTGTTCACCGGCATCGCCACCAACGTGTGCGTCGAGTCCACCCTGCGCGACGGGTTCTTTCTCGAGTATTTCGGCATCGTGCTGGAGGACGCGACCCACCAGGCCGGACCCGAGTTCGTGCAGAAGGCCGCCCTCTACAACATCGAGACCTTCTTCGGCTGGGTGTCCAACGTCGCCGATTTCTGCGGCGCGCTCGGCCAGGTCGCGGACTGAGGAGCAGCGACGATGCCGATGCAGCCGATCGTCCCGCCCGGCAGCCCGACGCCGATCGCGCCGTTCTCGCCGGGCGCGCTGGCCGACGGCGTGGTCTACGTGTCGGGCACGTTGCCGTTCGACGCCAACAACGAGGTGGTGCATCCGGGCGACGCGGCGGCGCAGACGCGGCACGTGCTGGAGAGCATCGGCCGGGTCATCGCCGCCGCCGGCGGCAGCATGGCGGACGTGACCTTCAACATGATCTTCCTGCGCGACTGGGCCGACTATGCGGCACTCAATGCCGTCTACGCGGAGTACTTTCCCGGCGACAAGCCGGCGCGCTACTGCATCCAGTGCGGCCTGGTGAAGCCCGACGCCCTGGTCGAGATCGCCAGCATCGCCCATCTCGGCAAGCCCGCCTGGACCTGATCCACCTCGACGTTCATGGCCCGCCGGACGGCGAGGTGCTGCTGCTGTGCGCGGGCCTCGGCGGCGCCGGCGGCTACTGGGCGGACAACCTCGATGCCCTGGCGCGGCACTACCGCGTCGTCACCTACGACCAGCGCGGCACCGGACGCAGCCCGGGCGCGCTGCCGGATCCCACCGACATCGAGGCGATGGCCGACGACGCCTCGAAGGTGCTGGACCGTGTCGGTGCCGCGCGCTGCCGGATCATCGGCCACGCGCTCGGCGGGCTGATCGGGCTCAGCCTCGCTGCACGGCATCCGGCGCGGATCAGCGACCTCGTCATCGTCAATGGCTGGCTGCGCGCCGACGCCCACACCGCACGCTGCTTCCAGGTGCGGCGCGACCTGCTGCTGCATGTCGGGATCGAGGCCTACCTGCGGGCGCAGCCGCTGTTCCTGTATCCGTCGCGCTGGATGGCGGCGCACGCGGCGCGGCTGGCGCGCGACGAGGCGCAGGCGCGCGCGCACTTCCCCGGCACCGACAACACGCTGCGCCGGATCGCGGCCCTGCTCGCCTTCGACGGCACCGCGTTGGCGCCGCGGCTCGCCTGCCGCAGCCTGAT